>CAWUMD010000051.1:0-12371 GCA_963923365.1 uncultured bacterium | reverse complement strand
CTCTGAAGTACATCAAGGCCAACCACGGCCTGAGCGGCGACGCTCGCGATGAAGCTAACTCCTACATCGACTACCTGGTCAACGCCCTCAGCTAGTCTTCAGCTGTAGCCTGACCCAGCCCAGATTGCCTTCGGGTGGTCTGGGCTGTTTGCTTCTCGTCAATCCGTTCCATCCATCCCAGCCCCTCCACGCTGGCCCGCCCCTATGAGCTCCGATGAGGATTTTGTCCCGGCCGAGGCTCTGACCTACGACCAGGCGATCGCCAACCTGCGCCAGCCGGATGACCCGGGGCTGCGCTATTACGCGGCCTGGTGGCTGGGTCGGTTTCGCATGGCGGAACCCGAGGCGATCGCCCTGCTGATTGCTGCCCTCGCGGATGACCTGGACCGGGCTCCCGAGGGTGGCTACCCGCTGCGCCGTAATGCGGCCCGGGCCTTGGGCAAACTGGGCTCCGTCGAGGCGGTCGAGCCGCTGATCGGCTGCCTGGACTGTGACGACTACTACGTGCGGGAGGCAGCCGCCGACGCGCTCGGAGAACTCGGAGATGCCCGGGCGATCGCCGGGTTGGTGAATCTGCTGGATGGGGGAATCGCGGCGGCCGTCCCGGTTGAGGGTAAGCCCCACCTGACCCAGCCCTACGCGGCGATTCTCGAAGCGTTGGGTAAGCTGGGCGCTCGCGAGCACCAGGGTGCTGTGGAGGCCTTCCTGAACCACGCTCAGGACCGCATCCGTTTTTCCGCCGGTCGGGCGCTCTATCAGCTCACCGGCGAGGCCCGGTATGCCGAAGTGGTGGCTGCCGGCCTGGATGCCCCGGATCTGCAACGCCGTCGCTCGGCCCTGATGGATGTCGGGGCGATCGGATACCTGCCGGCCGCCGAGCGGGTGGCAGCGACCCTGGCCGAGAACAGCCTGAAACTGATTTCCCTGCGGGGGCTGCTGGAGTCGGCTCTGGCAACTCCGGATGGCCCTGCTGGGGCGATCGCCCCGGCCGCGGAGCGCGTGATGGACCTGATGGATAGTCTGCTGTAATGGTGACCCTCAACAACCCTTCAACCCTGACTCCGCTGTTCCAGGCCCTGGATGAGGCGGATTCTCCGCTGAAGATTCTCCAGGCGGTCAAGGCTCTGGCAGAGACCCGTGATCCGGCGGTGCTGCCGGTCCTGATTCGGGTGCTGGCCTACAACAACCCCGGTGCGGCGGTAGCGGCGGTGGACGGTCTGATCGCCCAGGGGTCGGCGGCGGCCGAGGCGTTGCTCGACAATATCGATGACTACAACTACGGCGCCCGGGCCTGGTCGCTGCGGGCTCTCGCCGGTATCGGTGATCCGCGGGCCCTGGACCTGCTCTGTAAGGCGGCGAAGGAGGACTTCGCCCTGAGCGTGCGCCGGGCGGCGACCCGGGGTCTAGGGGGTATCCGTTGGGAGCAGGTGGCGGTTCAGGAGTGTTCCTCCCGCCAGCAGCAGGCCTTCGAGGCCCTCGACCACTGCCGCCACGACCCGGAATGGGTAGTGCGTTATGCCGCCGCCAGTGCCCTGGAATTGCTGGGCGCGGCCCTGGCGGGTGAGCAGCGGGACGCCCTGCTGACCCTGCTGGCGGCGATCGCCCGCGACGATGCCGAACGGGCCGTTGCTGCCCGCGCCACCCTGGCGCTGCAGCGTCTGGGTGCCTGAACTTCCCCCGACTGGAACTCCCTGCCATGACCTCCACTCCCACGACCTCCCTGCGGGAGCAGCAGCACCCGCTGATTCGCCAGCTGGCGGACTGTATCGAAGCAACCTGGGCCGAGCACCTTGACCTGCAGCCCTACCCCATGCCCGAGGACCTCGGCTACGTCGAGGGCCGACTGGAGGGCGAGAAGCTGGTGATCGAGAACACCTGCTGGCAGACGCCCCAGTTCCGCAAGCTGCATCTGGAACTGGCCCGGGTCGGCACCAGCCTCGACATCCTGCACTGCGTGATGTTTCCTCGCGATACCTATGCCCTGCCGATGTTCGGGGCGGATATCGTCGGCGGTCGTGGCCAGATCGGGGCGGCGATTGTCGACCTCTCGCCGACAGCAGCGGATCGCCAGCTGCCGGAGGACTACCGGCGTGATCTGACGACGCTGCCTGCCCAGAACTACAGCCAGCCCCGGGATCTGCCGGAGTGGGGGCATATCTTCTCGGAGTTCTGTCTGTTCGTTCGCCCGATCGACGAGGCCGAGCAGCAGCTGTTCCTGGAGCGGGTGGCGGCGGTGCTGCGGATCCACTGTCAGCGGGCGATCGCCGCTCAACCGCTGACCGAAGCCGAGGCGATCGCCGCCAACGTGGCTGGTCAGCGGGCCTACTGCCGCCAGCAGCAGCAGAACGACAAGACCCGGCGGGTGCTGGAGAATGCCTTCGGCGATGCCTGGGCCGAGCGCTACATGACCCAGATGCTGTTTGACGTCAATTGAGGTCGGAGCCATGCAGCAGCACCAGCGCCGTCTGACGGTGCAGACCCCCGGTAAGGGCCTGATCGACATCACGGCCCAGGTGATGGTCGCCGTGCGCGACAGTGGCATCGAGACCGGTCTGCTGACCCTGTTCGTGCGCCACACCTCCGCCAGCCTGATCATCCAGGAGAATGCTGACCCCAACGTGCAGCGGGATCTGGAGGCCTACCTGGGTGCCCTGGTGCCGGAGGTCAGCCATGGGGGTCTGGGCGATCGCGCCGCTCAGCGCCGCTACCTGCACGATGACGAAGGCCCGGACGACATGCCGGCCCACATCCGCTCGGTGCTGACCCAGACCAGCCTGTCGATTCCGGTGGCCCAGGGCCGGCCGGTGCTGGGGACCTGGCAGGGCATCTATCTCTGGGAACACCGCGCCTATCCCCACCGCCGTGAACTGGTGCTGCACCTGCTGGGAGCGCCGATCAGCTGAATCGCAGTCCCAGTGCTCGTGCCTGGGATTCCTCCTGCTGCCGCAGCCGCCGCAGCCGGTACCGGAGACGGGGCCAGCGCACGGGCTTGATCAGATAGTCATCCGCCCCGGCTTCGAAGGCCTGCTGAATGGTGTCGCCATCATCCAGGCTGGAAACACAGAAGATAAATGGCTTCTGGCTGCCCGGCTGTTTGCGCAGGCGACGGATCAGGCGCAGCCCATCGCCGTGGGCCATCATCAGGTCCGAGAAGATCAGCCCCGGTTGGTGAGTGCGGGCCAGCTGTAGTCCATCGCGGCCATTCTCGGCTTCCAGAACCTCGAACCCTTCCTCCTGCAGCAGACGGCGTAGCATCGTGCGGCTGAGCCGATCATCCTCCACCACCAGGGCCGTGATCGGGCTGGGGGCATGGCCCGGAAAGTTCGGCGTGCCAGCCCTGAGGTGGGGTCGATCGAAGGCGGCTTGGATATCCCATTGGCGCAGGGTTTCGCTCAGGAGTGTGGGGGGCATGGCAGGGCCGAACAGTTTGCCCTGGGCCAGATGAATACCCTCCTGGAGCAGCACCTGGCGTTGCTCGGGGGTCTCGACCCCGACGGCAATCACCTGTTCGCCCAGATTGCTGGCGTTGAGCAGAATGGTGCGCACCCACTCCCGGGAGCTCCGATCGCGATCAATCTGCCGCAGTTGCTTGGGTGAAACCTTCAGGACTGTGACACTGTGGTCGTGCAGGAAAGAGAGGGAACTGAAGCGGTTGCTGAAGTCGTTGATCGCCACCCGGATCTGGCGCTGCTTCAGTTGCATCAGTCGGGCGGTGGTGGCTGCAGGGTCTGCCATCAGTGTGGCGTCGTCCAGTTCCAGCATCAGTTGCTCCGAAGGGAACCCGAACTCGGCCAGTAGCTGTTCCAGTTTGCTGAGCCAGTTGCTTTCCTCAAACTGGCGCTGGGACCAGTTGACGCAGAGGCGACTGCGGACTGGCAGCAGCCCTTGGCTCTGGAAGGCATTGATCTGGCCAAAGGCCTGACGCATCTGCGCCCAGCCGAGCTGTGGGGTGAGATTGGCCCGCTCCAGCGCAGGCAGGAAATCCGGAGCACTCAGCAGCCCCCGCTGGGGATGCCGCCAGAACCAGAGCACTTCCAGCCCCACCGGCTGTCCGGTCTTGAGATCGACGATCGGCTGATAGCGGTTCTCCAGATCTCCCTGCAGGGCAGCCTGGTGAATCTCCTGATCCTGGAAGATGGCGAAATAGATGGCCGAAAGATAATCCCGGCCACAGTGCTCCAGGGTGTAACGGTGGCTGAGATAGTCCCGACCGGACTGGCCCATGGTGCGGCAGAGGGGGCGGTTCTGGGAGAGATGACGGATGAACTCGGCCAGGTGGTGTGCTTCCCCCGGGCGGAAGGCGGCGCCGCAGCGGCCTTCGCTGATCATCTGGCGGAGGTAGGAGTGGTCCTCGCAGATGATCGCCAGAGGACGACCGACGGCCAGGGCTGAGTAGAACTTGCTGGGGGCAACGAGGCCTTCCGCGCCGGTATCGATGCTGACGATTGAGAGGTCACCCGCGTTCAGGGAATAGGGCAGATCTTCCCGTCGCTGGTAGGGCAGAAACTGGCAGTTGGTCAGCCCCAGTTCCCTGACCCGCTGCTGGGAGTGATAAAGTCGTGGACCCCCGCCAATGAACAGGAACCGGATCGGCTCGTTCCTGAGTAGACTTGCGGCGTCCAGAAGTGTGTCCAGGTCGTGGCAGCGTCCCAGGTTACCCGAGTAGAGGACGGTGAATTGCTGAGTGAGTTTCTGCTCCAGTACGAAGGGGTTTTCAGCTTTGCGATAGGGGCGGATGACTTCGGGATCACACCAGTTGTGAATCTCCCGTAGTTTGGGCTTGAGGCTGGGATCAAACTGAAGCAGGCGATCGCCCATGGTCGAGCAGGGGACGATGATGCAGGCAGACTGTTTCCAGACCCAGCGGTTGAGCGATCGCCAGAGGCCCAGGAGGGGATTACCCTCTTTCAGCCAGCCCAGACGCACGGCCACATCCGGATAGAAGTCGTAGATCAGGTAGACCAGGGGAATGCGTCGCAGGGCGGCGACTGCGGCCACGAAGAAGACCCCGAACGGCGGTTCGCTGGTCATGAACAGGACATCGCCGCAGTGCTCGCGCTTGGCCAGCAGAAACCGGACGGTCTTGGCGCTGAAGACCAGCCCCTGGATCAGCCGCCCGATGGCGTTGCGACTGTGTTTTTGGACTGGGCGGCAACGGTGGATGCTGAGGTTGCCATCCTGTTCGTGAACGGGGGCGTAGGCCTGGTCCGGATGGTATGCGTAGCTCGGTTGGCTGGTGAACACGCGTACGCGCATGCCGCTGCTGGCCAGGAAGCGCACCAGCTCATCCATAAACTGTCCCGTCGCGGCAAAGTCCGGGGGAAAGAACTGGTTGATCAGGGTCAGTTCCAGGGGTTTGTTCAGTGGGGTCATGAGTCAATCCCTGGAATATCAGCGGCATGGAACTTACGAAAGCCCTGCCGCAGCAGCAGCACCAGACTGAGCAGCAGCAGGCTGAGGCCGGGCTCGGGAGTCAGGGGTACGGCACTGGAGACGTCGGTCGCCGTCAGATCCCCGTTCCGGCTGGGGGTGCTGCCGATGCGGCTCTGGCTGGCCAGGCTCACGAGGGAATCGTCACCTGGCCCGAAGCCGGACAGCTGGGTTACAGCCTGCTCGAAAACCGGATTGCGGCCAGCCGGAAGGTCACGGCTGCCGGGTGCGGCGACGGAAACCAGGCTGCTGTCCCCGCGGCTGCCGGTTGGATAGGAGCTGCGGCTCTCCCGGAGGGGATTGCCCCCGTCTCGCACTTGGGTTGTGGCGTCCAGAGCCAGGCTGGCCCCGAGCTCAGGGCTGCGGCCCGTCAGACGTTGCACGGCGGTCTCAAAAGCAGTCTGGTCGGGGGTCGCCCTAACATCCCTTAAGTCCGATAGGGTGATTTTCCCGGTGTCAATGCCTTGCAGCAGGATATAGGATTGCCCATCACTGGTACTGCTTGTGGTTGTGATATTGGTGGCATCCATGCGCTGCGGGCACTAACCTCAGGCTTAGGATAATCCACCGTAGTCGGGCCTCAATTTGTTGCTCCTGAATATCTGCAAGATAGTCACTAAAACAGACAATGTCCCGGGGTTCGATCTGACAGTCAGCCTTTCTACCGGCAAGCGGATTAATTATCTGTTTTCCCGGCGCTTATTTACCTGTCTTTCTTTTCCCAATGGCTAATGTTGAGGATGCTGATTCGGTCGCTCTGGCACCGGAGCCTTCCGGTCGCCTCGGGGCGGCGGATCGTTTCTCGGTGAAGTTGCTGCGACGGGTCGGTTGGGGGCTGCTGCTGCTGTACTCGGTTGACCTGGTGCAGATGCTCTTCCCGCTCGCCCTGGGGGATCCGCTCTGGGAATTCCGGAAAGTGGTTGACCTGGTGCAGATTGCCCCGTTACCGCTGCTGGCGCTGGTGCTCGTGTTCCAGGGAGAACGCCTGGATCGCTCCATCCTGGAACGTCGTTTCCTCTGGCTGATCTCCCAGCTGCTGCTGGGGGTGGCGATCGCCTATCTGCTGCTGGTTCCCCTCACTCTCTCCGCAGCGGTGCGCATTCATACCCAGAATCGCAATCAGGTTTCCAACAGCATGGCGACCCGTCAGCAGGTGCTCAATCGCAGTGCCCGGCGTCTGGAAGGCCTGGCGCCGGATGATCTGAAGCGCTTGGAGACCCAGTCCGGCCCGGCGCTGCCGCAGCCCAAGGAGCTGACCCCGGAGGAGTTCCGCCGACAGTTGCGTCGCTACATCACCGAAGTTCAGACCCGGGTCAAGCTGGAGGCTGACGAGTCGCTGCTGGCCCTGCGGCGGAACCTGATGCGGGCAACGGCGAAAGCGATCGCCCAGACCGTGGTCTGTTCCGCCATTGTTTTCTACGTCTGGAAGAAAACGGACTGGGCTCGCCAATCGGAAGGACTGACACTGCGCTGGAGTTGGCTCCCCTTGGCCCGCCTGCGATGGCTGTGGCACAGCATCAGTTGCTGGCTGCAACGCTGGCGGCGACGTCTGCATCACGGCTGGGAGACCGGGTTGGGCCTGCGGCTTACCCCTGGGTCCTCGGCGCGGTCGGCCCGTTCCAGAACCCGGCGACCGCTGCGAGTTGCCTCCAGCCGACTCCGGCGTTGGACGCTCCGGTCCCGCGCCTCCCAGATGCCTATCTGGAGAACACACACCCTGCGCAGGCCCCGCTCTCGAGCTTGGAACCGGTTGGCCTCTCGGGCGGGAGGCTGGATGCAGTGGGTGCGGCAGCAGCTTCGCCGGGGGAGATGATCAACGCCTTCAGGATTCGGTCGATACCCGCAGACCGTGGGGGAACCGTTGCTGCAAGCGGGGCATGAGCTGGCGTATGCCCTGCCGACCGAGCGCCAGCAGTGCCAGAGCGATCAGGGTCAGGCCGGTTTCCGGGTTCAGGGGTACCTGACGCGAGGCGGTCGGAGTTGGGAGACTCGTCGGACTGACATAGTTAGCTGCACTGGTCAGTCCATCGAGCCCCCCACTGTTAGCCAGCTGCTGGGCTGTTGGTTGCCCGAAATTGTAGTTCTGGTAAACCTTGTTGAAGTTCTCCAGCCCCAGATCCAGGGCCAGGATGCCGTCGTTGTAATCGTTATCTGTGCCAGGGCCGACAATATCTTCGAACCCCAGCAGAAATAGAGGATTTGTGGCAAATGGATCTGCATAGGCGACCCAGAAAACCGGACTGAATGTGTTGTATGGATTGGTTGGGTTCAGATCTGGGTTGGTGGAAAGAGACTTGCTACCTCCATTGGGAAAAATATTCAGGTTGATCTGAGTGCCAGCAGTGAGCTTGGAGAGCTGAACCCAGTCACCTAGCTTGAGAGGAGCATTGGAGCTCGGAAGAATGCTGTTGCTGCCTGAGAGGTTTTTGAAGAGCGTGACACTCTCGGATTTATTGCCGAACGTAGCTGTTAACCCGATTTTGTTCTCGTAAGCTGCACCTTCATTGATGAAAGCGATACGTGGTGCATAATCTTGACTGAGAACCAGCTGACTGACGTCAATCAGCCACAGATTTGACTTCGGCAGGCTGACAAGCGGATTGCGCTCATTCAGGCCGAGTTGACTGTAGCTGTCCAGGTTGAACCAGGATGAGCTTGGATTGTAGCTTTGGATAGAGCTGACTGAGATCGGCATAGGAGTCAGGCCTAGGGATTGCACTGGGATGATTCAGGGGAAGCCCTTAAGTTCATCAGGCTAGCCTATTTCCTGTGTGTTTAGTTGTTATTGTTTGCGCTGCCGTTTGCTGAGGGTTGCATGATTTTTGAGGCGATCCTTTCTTGGCTGAAGTCAATGATCTGTATAGAGTGAGCTTAATTCCTGGATCTTCGACTGTTCTGAAAGAGAGTGGTTGTGTGAGTGTGCTGGAGTTATGCTGTGTTTGGTTTTCGTTTCGGCCTTGAAGATCGCTTTATCTGTTTATCTATTTGATTGTTTTGATTGAGTTATGGTTGCAAAAGATAGGGCTGCTTGGGTTGCGGATGATGGCTCCGGTTTGACGGATGTTAAGGTCCTGCGTCTGATTCGGACTGTCGGCTATGGGTTGTTGTTGCTGACTGGCATCCTGCTGCTCAGCCTGCTGTTGCGGGCGCGTTGGGGAGATGCGGCGGATGAGCTGCGTCTGGTGGGTCAGGTGGTCACCCTGGTTCCGAATGCCCTGATTGCCCTGGTGATGGTCTTCTGGTCCGGTGACGCGTTTCGTGGAGACTGGGAGAGTTCCCTGATGCGGGGGATTCGGCGATTGCTGCCCGCGATCGCGCTGACGCTATTACTGTTTCTGGCTCTGGTGATCTCGGATGGGGTTCGCCTCAGTCGGGAGCGCAGCCGGGAGATCGTCAGTCAGGTGAACGTGGTTCGCCAGCGACTCGATCAGGCCGAGCAACGGATGGCGCGGGTCTCCCCGGAGCGTTGGCGGCAGCTGCAGAGCCAGCAGGCCGCACTGCGGCCGGATCTGCGCAGCCGTGATGTCGAGCAGACGCTGCGCCAGGAGATCGGCGTGGTCCGCGATCGCCTTAATACCCGGGCAGAGCAGGGACGCAGTCAGGTTCTACAGGGGATCTGGTCGGATGTGGGGGTGGTCGCCCTGCAGTTGCTGGTTTCATCGGCTATCTTCCTGCTGGCCTGGCGTCACCTGAGCTCTCCCGAGTCAGCCCCCAACAAGACTGCTGCCCTGGGTTTCCGTCGCCGCGCCTGATGACTCGGACTCGTACGGCTGCTGGCCGGGATCTGCGGCGGTTGCAGTGGATTTATATCCCTGCCTTGCTGGCACTGATGGACTGGCGTCTGGATGGGCAGCGGTTCGGCGCGGCTGAGGACTGGCTGACCTGGGGAACCTGGCTGTTGCTGGTTCTGATGGCGGCCCTGCTGCCCTGGGTGCCGGAGGCCCGTCGCCGTCTTGGGCTCCATCTGGGGATGGCCTACCTGTTTGTACTGGTGGGGGCCTGGCAACCGGGTGAGTTCTATGCCCGCTATTGCTATCGCCTGGGCGCTGTCGGATTGCTGGCCTACGCCACGCCCTGGAAGACGCTGCGGACGCCGCGCTGCTGGCTGGCGTTGCTGCTGGCGATCGCTATGCCCTGGCCTCTGGTGACCTGGCGAGTTCTGAGCCAGATCAGTGAACCCCTGCAGCATCTGACTGCAACCTGGTCGGGCACGCTGCTTTACTACCTCACCTATGACGTGCGGGTGGATGGCATCTGGATTCACCTGCCAACCGGTGCTGTGGAAATTCTCTACGGCTGCACCCCCGTACCCCTGCTGATGGCGCTGCTGCAGGCGGGTCTGATCCTGCGGGGGCTGGCCCACTGGAATGGCGCCCAGAAATCCTGGCCCCGAACCCTGACCTGGATTTTCGGGTTGGCCATCGGCCTGACGGTGCTGCGGGTGGCTGGGCTGGCGACCGTTGTGCATCAGCCTGCAGTCTTCCGCTACTGGCATGAAGAGGCGGGGACACAGCTGGTGTCAATGCTGGCGGTCGTGTCCCTGGCGATCGCCACGGGGAGGCGGC
Source organism: uncultured bacterium (assembly GCA_963923365.1). Lineage (GTDB taxonomy): Bacteria > Cyanobacteriota > Cyanobacteriia > Synechococcales > Synechococcaceae > CAWUMD01. The sequence continues at coordinate 2,376 of CAWUMD010000051.1, read as the reverse complement.
GATGAAGTGGCGCTCCCGCCTCGCGCCTCTCCTGGTGCTGCTGGCCTTCGGGGTCGGCTGGGTGCGTTTGGAGAGTGCCCCAAGTCCCGGTCCAGCGACGGGGCGTGCGGGCCCCTGGACCTGGGCTTTCCGCACACACTGCTTTCCTCCGGATGAAGCTGTGGAGCTGGGGGCAGCCCAGGTCCCGCAGGACGTGGTTGCCCTCAGCTCGCAGCGGCGCCTGCGGGTTTGGCAGGTCCCCGGAGCTGCGCGGCAGGTATTGACCTTTGTCCTGCCCTCGGGGGCATGGGTTGACGGGCCGGGGGCCTATCGGCGGGTTTATTACCGGCAGTTACGGGAACCGCAGGCCTGGCTGCGCTGGCTGACCCTGCAGGGCCCCCTGCTGGATAAACGCTGCTGGCGTCTGCAGGGGCCCTGGCCGGAGAGCCTGCCGCCATCGGTGCTGGAGCGCCGTCTCGCCATGGCGTTGGATGCGGTACGCCCGGACCCCCCTTGATAGAATCGGCAGATGCTTTCCCTATCGGTCTGATCCATGACAGTCCCTGCTCTGTTCGGTCGCAGCCGACGTCTGCTGGCTTCGATCCTGCTTAGCCTGGTGCTGCTGCTTGGTTTCGGAACTCCGGCCCAGGCCTTCGATAATCCCCAGCTACTGCCGGAGCAGCCGACACCGATCATCGATCTGGCCAAGGTGCTGACCGACACCCAGGAGCAGCGCCTGGCTTCGGAACTGGACCAGTTCGAGCAGGAAACCGGCTGGAAGCTGCGGGTGCTGACCCAGTTCGACCAGACGCCCGGTCTGGCGGTGAAGACCTTCTGGGGCCTGGATGAGCGTAGCCTGCTGCTGGTGGCTGACCAGCGCGGTGGCAACCTGCTCAACTTCAATGTCGGCGATGCCCTTTATGCCCTGATGCCGCGCACCTACTGGGTAGAGCTGCAGACCCGCTTCGGGAACCAGTTCTACGTCCGTGACCACGGTGAGGACGGAGCGATTATCGACGCCCTGCACGTGGTTGAAGACTGTCTGCGCGATGGCGGCTGCTCGGTGGTACCCGGGCTCCCCCAGGAACAGTGGGTGCTGACCCTGATCACCTCCATCCTGGGCGGGCTGGTCTGTGGCTTTGCGGCCCATCCCCGCAAGCCGGGTGAAATCATTGCCTGGCAGTGGATTCTGATCTTCTCGCCCCTCTGGGGGATCCTGTTCGTGGCCTTCGGGATCGGACCGGTGGTCAGCCGGACCCACGAGTTCCTGCCGATCAGCCGCAATGTGCTGGGCTTCCTGGGGGCGGCGGTGGCGGCCTACCTCGTCTACCAGATCCGTCAGGGTAATCAGCCCACCTCCGAGAGCTGAAGCATGGACGGCGTGGCATAGCCCGCCTGCTGCAGAATCGGCCCCGGCATCAGCCGAATCAGTTCTGCCACCCGTTGCCGGAACCGCTCCGGCCCATACTCCGCCAGCATCCGCTGCTGTAGCCCGGTGGGGTCGTACAGCAGCGGATGTTCGCTTTGGCCCTGGAGGTGGCGGATGATAGCGCGGGCGATCGCCCCGGTATCGCGTGGGTCCACCAGCAGCCCCAGTTCGCCATTGAGCACGGCATCGCGGCTACCATCGCGGTTGCTGGCCAGCACCGGACAGCCGCAGGCCATCGCTTCCAGGCAGACGATGCCGAAGCCCTCGTTCTCGCTCGGCATCAGGAATAGGTCGCCGAGGCGGTAGTGGTCTGCCAGTTCCGCGTTGGGCACGAAGCCGCAGAGGGTGACGTGGCGCTCCAGCCCCCGGGAGCGGATGAAAGACTCCAGGCGGGGGCGATCACCCCCGCTGCCCGCAATCAGGTAGCGGCAGTCGGGAAACACCCGCAGCACCTCTGGCAGCGTCTCGATCACCCGGTCATAGGGGTGGTGATCTTCCCCGGCGGCGAGGCGGTTGACCGTCAGCAGCACCGGCTGCTCCGGCCGCAGGCCGTAGCGCTGCAGCAGGGGGGCCGACTTCGGGCCGGGGCTGAACCGCTCGGCAGCGACGGTGTTGGGCAGCCAGTCCACCGGCGGGTGATAGCCGCTGTGCTGCGCCAGGGCCGCCACCGTCATCCGGCTGACCCCCTGTAGGCGCCGGGCCCGCTTCAGCACGGAACCCAGGTAGCGGTGGCGGGGCTGCCAGGCCTCGAAGCCGTGGCCGATGCCCCAGTAGGGCACGCCACTGAGCAGGGCGGGCGGTAGCAAATTGATGTGGGTGCTCCAGATCAGGTCCGGGCGTCGCCGCAGGGAACGCAGCCCCGCCCTGAGGGCAAAACGACTGAAGCGCTTCCTACCACCGGGGTGGTGGCCCGACTGCCAGCCGACAGGGATGGGCTGGGGGGTACCGGCGGGGTCATCGAGGCTGCA
>CAWUMD010000050.1:0-12797 GCA_963923365.1 uncultured bacterium | reverse complement strand
GTCCCTACGACCTCACCCGCGGTCGCATCACCTTCCGTCACCGTAAGTAACCCGCAGATTCCGGCGATCGCCCAGTTCAGGACAGGCGATCGCCCGCATCCATCACCCCATCCGTGCCCGTGCCGAAGATCACCTGCAGCGCTTCCCGCAGGGTCGGACGCATGACGATCTGTTCGCCATAGGCCACGATCACCCGCGTCAGGGCCGGCAGACTGTTGCGCTCGGCCTCGATGTAGAGGGGTTCAACGTAGAGCAACGACTGCTCGATCGGAATCACCAGCAGGTTGCCTTCAATCACCCGCGAGCCCTCCCGATTCCAGAGGGTGATCTGACGGGAAATATCTGGCGTCTGGTTGATCCGCGCCTGAATCTGCTCGGGCCCGAACACCAGCCGCTGCTTGGGAAACTGGTAGAGCAGCAGTCGGCCGTAGTTATCACCGTCGCTGCGGCCCGCCATCCAGGCCACCAGATTGTTCCGTCCCTTAGGGGTAAACGGGTGGAGGAGCACGAACTCCTCATTCTCGGCGGTGGGCAGGCGCAGAATGGCGTAGTAGGGCAGCACCGGCGTCTGTTTGCCCCCATAGATCTCCAGGGGGACCTGCCAGCGGTCATCCCCGTTATAGAACACCTGGGGATCGGTGACGTGATAGCTCAGCAGCCGCTCGGACTGCACCTCGAACAGTTCCGGCGGGTAGCGCAGGTGGGCCTGCAGCGCGGCGGGCATCGCCGTCAGCGGCCGGAACAGTTCCGGAAACCGGTGCTGCCACAGCTGGATCAACGGATCCTCGGGGTCACTGACGTAGAACTGCACGGAGCCGTCGTAGGCATCCACGACCACCTTGACCGCATTGCGCAGGTAGTTGAAGGGGTGCGGCCCCGCATCCGCGTAGGGATAGTAGTTGCTGACCGTGTAGGCATCCACCACCCAGAAGAGGGTGTGCGCTCCTCCCTCGGGGACATTCGCCGAGACGAGGTAGGGCTGGGGGTCAAGACGCAGGAAGGGGGCGATCGCCTGCACCCGCGGCACCACCTCCCGCCGGTAGAGAATGTGGGTATCGGCCGTCAGGTCGGTATTGAACAGCAGCCGCCAGTCCTGCAGGCGCAGCGTGAAACAGAGTCGATCCCAAAGGGTGCGCAGGGGCACGCCGCCCCGCCCGTCGTAGCGGTTGTAGACGTTGTCATCGCCGCTGGGATAGTCCAGCTCGGGGATGCGACTGGGCGTCGCCACGTACCCTCCCATCTGCTGGCCGTAGTAGATACGGGGATTGCGCACCGGCACCGCACGTCGCACTGTCCCGGCACTGATGCCCAGGTCCGGTTCCCCCTGAATGGTCTTGCTCTGGCCCAGGTCCCGGATGAAATAGCGGGGCAGGCCGTCCGGAGCACTGGTGTTCACCGGACTGAGGGTAAAGCCATAACCGTGGGTATAGACCAGATGCTCATTCACCCAGGTGCGGGCATCCCCCGGCAGGCCATCCGGGTCCAGCTCCCGGGCCGCGATGAAGGTCTGCTGCAGAGCCCCGGGGCCCTCGCCGTTTCCCCGCAGGGGGTAGCGGTCGATTTGAGCCTTGGGAAAGCGGTAGTAAAGCCGCAACTGCTGCAACTGCCGGTTGGAGGCCAGCAGTGGACGCTCATCCCAGAGGCGGATGTTCTGGATGGTGGCGGCATTACGCTGCAGATCCGCCGCCGTGAGCCCCTTGCCTGGGGCGAAGGGCTGCACCTCCACCCGGTCGAGCCCGAATGCCTGCCGGGTGAAGCGGATACTGCGGGTCAGAAACAGCCGCTGACGATCGAGTTCGTTGGGCTGAACCACCAGGGACTGAGCCAGGGGGGGCAGCAGTAGTTGTGCGCCCCAGATCAGCAGCCCAGTGATCACAACCAGACTCAGGGTCCGCCGCCGCGGCAGGTCCTGCCCCCGCAGCAGACGCAGCAGCAGCCAGACCGCCAGCAGCAGACTCAACCCCAGACACAGCGTCAGCAACGGCAGACGCACCCAGACATCCGTGAAGGCGGCGCCGCTGACGATGCCCCGGTCAGCGTAGAGCAGATTCAGACGCTCCACGACCACCGCCAGACTCAGACCGAGCAGCAGCAGCACCAACTGCCGACCCAGATGAAGCCGCTGGGGCCGAGTGAAGCCAGGGAAACGGGCCTGGGAGACACTATCACCGCCCAGGAGATAGATCCAGAGCACCGCCAGCAGCGCGATCGCCACGTCCTGGAGCAGCAGCCAGCGCAGCAGCTCCAGCAGGGGCATCCGCCCCAGATAGAAACCCAGATCCAGTCCGAACAGGGGGTCGGTTTCGCCCACCCGGATCGGCTCCAGGGCCAGCAGCCAGCGCTGCCATTCATGCTGGGCCAGGGTGATCTGGGCGATCGCCAGCCCCACCATCAGACCGATCAGACCCCGCCGGGGCCAACGCACCAGACCCAGGACCATCCCCAGGGGCAGCACCCACAACCAACCCGACAGGGTCGTCACTCGTGGCAGCGCCCCCAGCGGCCCCAGACGCAGCAGGGGTTCAATCTGATCCGGCAGGAGCACCGGCAGCCAGGCCACCGTCAGCAGAACCACCAGGGCCAGGGCGATCGCCCCCAGGGCCACCAGCAACCCTCTCAGGGTCAGCGGCAGGCGACGACCGGCGCCCTCGCCATCTGCCACCGGCGAACCATCCGCCAGCATCAGGGCCTGACGTAGCCCCAGCCCACCAATCAGGGCAGTACCCAGCACCGCCACCAGCGATGCCAGCAGCCGTACTCCCAACTGCCGGTCGAAGACAGCGGTCCATCCCTGCTCGGCAAACCAGAGCCGCTCGATCCGCCAGACCGCCACCAGCCAGAGCAGGCTCAGGGCCAGCGGCAGCAGTCCCCAGGACCGTCGATCGCGCAGGGGGAAGGACACGCTGGAATCTTAGGCGCAAAGCCTACCGGACCGCAGCACTGCAGATATCCGACTATTTTATTCGGGTATTTGCGAGCACGATTCCTGCACTGATACCATCAGTGAACCGATGGCGGGAGCCGACCATGACGCAGACTCTTTCCACCCTTTCTCCGACCTTCTCGGCACTGAAGTGCAAGGAATGCGGCCAGGAGTACGACCTGGGCGCCAAGCACGTCTGTGAGGATGTCTGCTTCGGTCCCCTGGAAGTGGTCTACGACTACGACGCCATCCGCCAACGGGTCAGCCGCGCCACCATCGAAGCCGGTCCCAACTCCATGTGGCGCTACCGTCACTTCCTGCCCGTGGCCGGGGATGACTACATCGACGTCGGTACCGGTCTGACTCCCCTGCTGGATGCCAAGCGTCTGGCCAAGAAGCTCGGTCTCAAGAAGCTCTACATCAAGAACGACGCCGTCAACATGCCGACCCTGTCCTTCAAGGACCGGGTGGTTTCCGTCGCCCTGAGCCGGGCCCGGGAACTGGGCTTCACTACCGTCTCCTGCGCCAGCACCGGCAACCTCGCCAACTCCACCGCGGCGATCGCCGCCCACGCCGGTCTCGACTGCTGCGTCTTCATCCCCGCCGACCTGGAAGCGGGCAAGGTGCTGGGCACCACTATCTACAACCCGACCGTGATGGCGGTGAAGGGCAACTACGACCAGGTCAATCGCCTTTGCTCGGAAGTTGCCAACACCCACGGCTGGGGCTTCGTGAACATCAACCTGCGGCCCTACTACTCCGAAGGCTCGAAGACCCTCGGCTACGAAGTCGCCGAACAGCTCGGCTGGCAGCTGCCCGACCACATCGTCGCGCCCCTGGCCTCCGGCTCCCTGTTCACCAAGATCTACAAGGGCTTCAACGAGTTCGTGAACTGCGGCCTCGTCGAGGCTAAGCCCGTGCGCTTCAGCGGCGCCCAGGCCGAAGGCTGCTCCCCGATCGCCACCGCCTTCAAGGAAGGTCGCGACTTCATCGCTCCCGTGAAGCCTGACACTATCGCCAAGTCGATCGCCATCGGCAACCCCGCTGACGGTGTCTACGCGGTCGAGATCGCCCGCAAGACCAATGGCAACATCGAGTCGGTCAACGACGCCGAGATCATCGAAGGCATCAAGCTCCTGGCCGAAACCGAGGGCGTGTTCACCGAAACCGCCGGTGGCACCACAATTGCGGTACTCAAGAAACTGGTGGAAGCGGGCAAGATCAACCCCGACGAAACCACCGTGGTCTACATCACCGGCAACGGTCTCAAGACCCAGGAAGCCGTCACCGGCTACGTCAGCGAGCCCCTGACCATCGATCCGAAGCTCGACAGCTTCGAGCAGGCCCTGGAGCGGGCCCGCACCCTCGACCGGCTCGAGTGGCAGCAGGTGCTGGTCTAGTCCCGGCCCTGAGCTTCTCCCCAGCGGCCTGCCCGGCGGGCCGCTTTTGTCTGACCCTTCAATCCATCCGTCCTACGCCATGTCCGTCAAAGTCCTGATCCCCACCCCCCTGCAGAAGTTCACCAACGGCGAAGCCAGCGTCGAATGCGATGCTGCTGACGTCCGTGGTCTGGTGGATGCGCTGGAAAATGCCTTCCCCGGTATCAAGACCCGCCTCTGTGACGACAACGGCGAACTGCGCCGCTTCCTGAACGTCTACGTCAAGGAAGAGGACATCCGCTTCCTCGACGGCATCGACACCAAGCTGGAAAGCGGTGTGGAAGTGAGCATCGTCCCGGCGGTGGCCGGGGGCTGATCGCCACTCGCCAACGGATTCTGAGAAGGGGCTCCCGGTCGGGAGCCCCTTCTCATGTTTGGAGAGTCAGACCAGTAACCGGACCACACCTCCCAGGGCGATCGCCGTCCCCAGCCAGGCTCGCAGTGAGACCCGCCGCCCCGCCAGGGCCGAGAGCAGCAGCACGAACACCGGGCTGGTACTGGTCAGGGCCTGGGACACGCCCGCCGGAGTCAGTCGCAGGGAGGTCTGCTGCAGCCAGATGCCGAGGTAGGCACCCAGCAACGAGGTCACCGCCACAACCGCCAGCAGTCGGTCCCGATCCCGTCGGACCATCCCCTGCAGGGGCCAGGGTGACCCCTGCAGCCGCAGCAGCAGTCCCAAGGCCACCTGGGCCGAGCACAGCCGCACCAGCGAACTCTGCAGCGGGTCCACCCCGGTGCGGGTCAGGGCCAGCCGGGAGAGCAGCACGCCACCCACCTGACCGATCACCGCGCCCAGGGCCCAGAGCACTCCTGGCCCCAACCGATGCAGGGGTTCGGTCTCAGTCTGCTCACTCACCACCCAGGCCACCCCCGCCAGAATCACAGCGATGGCCATGACCTCCGTAGCCCCAAGTCGCTCCCCGAGCAACGGCCAGGCGGCGAGGGTGGCCAGCACCGGACAGAGCATCTCCAGCAGCAGCGTCCTGCGGGCCCCGATCGCCCGCAGGGCCTGGAAGTAGCAGCTGTCTCCCAGGCCAATACCCCAGAGGCCGCTGAGCAGCAACAGCCCCAGTCCCGGCAGCGGGATCGCCAGCCCCTGCCTCTGCAGCAGCAGCGTCAGCAGCATCAGGGCGATCGCCACTCCCCCCTTGAGAAAGTTCAACCACAGGGGCGGGATGTGCATCCCCACCCGGGCGTAGATCAGCGAGGCGATCGCCCAGATCACCGCAGCGGACAGAGCCGCCAGTTCTCCAACGGGCATCGGCGCGGTTCCGGGAAACGAGCCTTCTATTATTGAGGGTGTCGAACGCCACAGATTTACGAGGTCGGGCCATGGATGCGATGGAGTTCTTCCGCCGGAGTGCCGGTCAATGGCGCTCCCAACGCACCACTCATCACCTGCCCTTCCGACGTTCCGAGAGCGGTGGCTCGGCCATCCGGGTCGAAGCCCTCGACCGGGAGGATCCTCGCATCGCGGAGATCTGCCAGATGCATGACGTCGACCCGGCCCTGAGCATCGGCGGCGCCTACGTCACCTGGCAGGGCTCGATGGAATGGGACCGGGAAGCCGAAGAGCACGAGGGGACAACCGTCTTTGCCCTGGTTCCCGACGATGCGAGCGGGCGCTGCGGCCGCCTGCTGCGGGAGCGGGGCTACGCGGAGATCGTACCGGTGGTGGGCCGCTTCGAACTGGACGAGGACAATGCCCTCAACCTGACCACCGACTACGACACCATGAGCGCCAGCGAGCGATTCTGGTTCGCCGGACCCAATCTGCGCCTGCGCTCAAGCACCGTCACCCGCTTCGGAGGGCTGAGCACCGCCTCCTTCTGCGCCGAAAGTCGGGTCCGGGAGGAGGATGAAAGCACCGCCGCCAGCGACCTGCCGCTCACCCCCGAGCGCCTCTATTCGAGCCTCGGCTGGTAGTCTTCAGGCCCCGGTTGCAGACGCCCCGCTGATTCTGAGAATGTAAAGTTTTACAACGTTAACGTCTGTAAGATTTTGCGACAGATGAAGCGGTGGCAAGGCTTCCGACCCGTATCATTATGCTTAAATTTGTCAGATTCTGAGGCTAGGGAGTCTCCACGTGGCCATTCCGCTTCTGAAATACGCGCCCACATCGCAGAACTCGCGTGTGGCGGGCTATGAAGTTCCCGGCGCCGATCAGCCGAAGATTTTCACCACTGAAAACAACCTCTCCTACACGGAGACGACCGCGCTGATCGAGGCTGCCTATCGCCAGGTCTTCTTCCATGCATTTGCGGTCGACCGTCAGGTCGGTCTCGAAACCCAGCTGCGTAACCGCGCGATCACGGTGCGTGACTTCATCCGCGGTCTGATCCTTTCCGGCACCTTCAAGGACAGCTTCTACAACAAGAACAGCAACTACAAGGTTGTCGAGCACGTCGTCAACAAGGTGCTGGGCCGCAACGTCTACAGCAAGGAAGAGCGGATTGCCTGGTCTGCTGTGCTGATGACCAAGGGTCTGGAAGGCTTCGTCGATCAGTTGCTCAACAGCGAAGAGTACCTGAACAACTTCGGTCTGGACACTGTCCCCTACCAACGCCGCCGCAACCTGCCCGGCCGCGAACTGGGTGAAGTACCCTTCAACATCAAGAACCCCCGCTACGACGCCTACTACCGCACCATCCTGGGCTTCCCCAAGGCGGTCTACGTCGGTGGAGTGGCCAAGCGCTGGCCCGAACAGTACACTGCGGCCAAGCCCGGCGATCCGGGTCAGTGGCGCGCAGCGGCCCGCGGTCTTGTGGTCAGCGGTGTCGGCGGTGCAGCCAGCGCCGATATCGACTACCTCTCCAAGGTTCCTTACCGCAAGCGCTAAGCTCCGGCTGATGTGCTGACGAGGAAGGGGGCATCCGAATGGATGCCCCCTTCCTCATGCTGGGGCGCGGCGGTCAGGAATGCAGTCGGCGCAGATGGTTCAGCAGGCGGGTGAACTCCGCCGGGAGCGGTGCCTCCACGGTGATGCGATCGCCGCTGCGGGGGTGATCGAGACTGAGCCGCCAGGCATGCAGGGCCTGCCCCGTCAGCTTCAGAGGGCTATGGCCCCGGCTGTAGAGCGGGTCCCCGACAATCGGGTGGCTAATGGAGGCGCTGTGCACCCGGATCTGGTGGGTGCGGCCCGTTTCCAGCTGGAACTGCAGCAGAGCGTAGTTGCCGAGTCGCTCCACCACCTGCCAGTGGGTGCGGGCCCAGCGTCCGCCACGCTCCTCCGGCACGATGGCCTGCTTCTTGCGATCCACCGGGTGACGCCCAAGGGGCTGCTCCACCGCCCCGCGCTCCTCCCGGGGCGATCCGAACACCACACCCAGGTATTCCCGCCGGGCGGTCTTGGCCTTGATCTGAGCCTGCAGGTGCAGCAGCGCCGGTTCGTTCTTGGCGATCACGATCGCGCCGGTCGTGTCCTTATCGAGGCGATGGACGATCCCCGGCCGCAGTTCTCCGCCGATGCCCTGCAGGCTATCGCCGCAGTGCGCCAGGATGGCGTTCACCAGAGTGCCGTCACTGTGCCCAGCGGATGGATGCACGACCATGCCAGCTGCCTTATCAAGAATCAGCAGGTCACCATCCTCGTAGAGCACGCTCAGGGGAATATCCTGGGCCACCAGCTCCAGGGGTTCCGGGTCCGGCAGCTCCACCACCAGGCGATCGCCCGCCCGCAGCTTCGTTTTCCGGCCGTCGCAGGGCTGACCGTTGACGGTCACCTGGCCACCGTCGAGGAGCTTCTGCAGTCGCGATCGCGACAGCTGGGGCAGCTGTTCTGCCAGCCAGCGGTCGAAGCGCTCCGCCGGGGGGGTGATGATCTCCAGTTCCAGCCGTTCCGCCACAGCGTCCCGTCAGCGTCCAATCGGTCCATTATCGGCCGGGGGACCGATCGACGACCGCTGGGCCTTGGGCACCAGATAGAGCTGCTCGAGCAGCAGCGCCCCACCCGCCACCCAGGGCGGCACGATCACGGCACCGATGATCCCCAGCAGCTGAGCCCCACCTAGGACCGCCAGCAGCTGATAGAGCGGATGCACCCCGACCGCATTACCCACCAGCAGCGGATCGAGGACATAGGTCTCCAGATTTTGGATGATCACGAACAGCAGCAGTACCCAGAGGGCCACCCAGCCATCCTGGGCCAGGGCCACCAGCAGAGCGGGTACCGCCCCGAGAATCGGCCCCAGGAAGGGAATCAGATTGGTGAACCCGGCGATCGCCCCCAGCCCAATGGCGTAGTCACCCAATCCCACCGCCTTCAGGCCCAGGGCCGTCAGCACCGCCAGGATCAGCGACACCAGAATCCGGCCGCGGATGTAGCCGCCCATGCGGTCCCCCACCGGTCCCGTCAGCCCCATCAGCCGCTGATCCCAGGGCGCCGGAAAGAGATTGACCACGCCCCGGGCCAGGGCGCGGCTGTCCACCACCATGTAGGCCGAGAGCAGGAGCCCGAGAATGACACTGAACAGCGCCCCCACCAGACTGCGGGTGAGGCCATAGGACTGCTGCAGCAGGTTGCGGCCCGTTCCCAGCAGCCAGGTCACCACATCCTCGGGATTGACCAGACCGGTGAGGAACTCCGGCGCGGGCAGATTGAGGCGATCGCTCCACTCCAGCACCAGCGGCTGCAGCTGAGCAATCAGGTTCGGCAGCTGATCGAGCAGCAGTGCAATCTGCCCCACCACCAGGGGACCGACCGAGGCTCCGGTCCCGACCAACAGCGACACCAGCAGCACCAGCGTGAACAGGACCCCCAGCCAGCGAGGCAGCCGCCAGCGCTCCAGGGTATCGACCAGGGGCTCGATCGAGGCCGCCACGACAATGGCGCACATCACAATCAGCAGCAGCCCCCGCAGCTGCCAGCCCACCAGCAGCACCCCCACCACCGCAGTCAGCAGCAGGATACCGGGCAGGGTCAGGACAATGCGGCGATCGCCCATGATCAGGCCTCCGGTGGCAGTTCCAGGGAAATACGGCCCAGGGTACCTTTGCGGAACTCGTTGAGCAGTTGTCGGGCCACCCGTTCCCGGTCGTTGCGGAAACGCTCCGCCGCCACCGCCGCGATGAAGTCCTCGCCGGTCCCAGCACTGACCGCCGCCCCGTAGCGGGCCTCGAACAGAGCCAGATCCACCCCGCTGCGCGGGTCCGTCGCCAGCCCCTTCAGGGACTCCAGCAGCAGCGCCGCCACCCGCTGGTTGTCGTAGGCCGCGTCGCCGATGTCATCGCAGAGGGCCAGCTTCAGGGCCGCGTCCTGGTCATCCAGCTTCGAGGGCAGCACCCCCGGAGCATCCAGCAGATCCAACTGCTCACCCACCCGCACCCAGCGCAGGGCTTTGGTCACCCCGGCCTTGCGGGCACTTTCCACGACCCGCTTACCCACCAGCCGATTGATCAGCGCCGACTTGCCGACATTGGGGAACCCAATCACCACCGCCCGCACCGAACGGGGCAGCATCCCCCGGGATTTGCGGCGGTTGTTCATCGCGGCACCCGCATTCTGGGCCGCCTTCGAGACACCGGGAATGCCCTTGCCGCGCTGGGCGTCACTGAACCAGGGGCGCTGGCCCTGAGCCTCGAACCAGGCAATCCAGGCCTCCCGGGCCGCGTCGGTGATCATGTCGATGCGGTTGAGAATCAGCACCCGCTCCTTCTCCCCCGCCCAGGTCTGCAGCTGGGGGTGACAGGTGGCCAGGGGGATGCGGGCATCCCGCACCTCGAGAATCACATCCACCCGCTTCAGCTGTTCCTGCAGCTGCCGCTCGGCCTTGGCGATATGGCCGGGATACCACTGGATGGCCGGGGTACTCATCTAGGGCACCACCAGCACGGGGCAGGGCGCCAGGTTGATCACACGGTTGGTCACGCTCTCGGTGGCTCCCTCCGTCGTCAGTCCCAGACCCCGGCAGGCCATGACAATCAGGTCAGCTTCGATTTCATCGGCCACGTCGCAGATCGCAAAAGGCGGGTTGCCACTGCGCTCCAGGCACTCCACCGTGATGCCCTTTTCGGCAAACAGGGCTTTGCCCTTATCGAGCATCGCCGCGATCTCGGCTTCCTCTGTGGCCTCCGCCACAACCGAGAGCAGCACCAGACGGCTCTGGTACTGCTGCACAAGCTGGATCACCAGGCCAGCGGCCTCCCAGGCCTCACGGCTGCGATCGATCGGGAACAGGATGGTCTGGAACATAGGGCGGGGTCCGCGGTTGGTCCGGAAGACTCTCTCAGTAATAATGATTAACTGGAAATCCCGTACCCATCGAGTGGTCTCCGTTCGGAGTTCCGAACGGCAGCCACGGATCCGTCCTGTACGAGTCCGGTTACGCACCGGATTCGCGCTTCAACGGCAGGATGGTGACCGGCCTTCCCGAGGGTGCCAGCCCCGACGGAACGGGATTCCGGCCAGTTTCGACTGCTGAAGTTAGGAGTAACACACCGTGGCTAAGAAGACCCTTGCCAGCCTGTCGGCCAGCGACCTCCAGGGTAAGCGCGTGCTTGTGCGCGTCGACTTCAACGTGCCCCTCGACGGCAACGGCAACATCACCGACGACACCCGCATCCGTGCCGCTCTGCCCACGATCCAGGATCTGGTCTCCAAGGGCGCCAAGGTGATCCTCGCCAGCCACTTCGGTCGTCCCAAGGGTCAGGTGAACGAGAGCATGCGCCTCACCCCCGTCGCCGCCCGCCTGTCGGAACTGCTGGGCAAGCCCGTGGTCAAGACCGACAGCTGCATCGGCGCTGGCGTCAAGAACCAGGTTGACTCCATGGTCAACGGCCAGGTGGTTCTGCTCGAGAATGTCCGCTTCTTCGCCGAGGAAGAGAAGAACGAGGAAGAGTTCGCCAAGGCGCTAGCTGCCGTGGCCGATGCCTACGTCAATGACGCCTTCGGCACCGCCCACCGGGCCCATGCCTCCACCGAGGGTGTGACCAAGTATCTCAGCCCCTGCGTGGCCGGGTACCTGATGGAGAAGGAACTGCAGTACCTGCAGGCTGCCATCGACAACCCCCAACGCCCCCTGGCCGCCATCGTCGGCGGTTCCAAGGTCTCCAGCAAGATCGGCGTGCTGGAAACCCTGATCGAGAAGTGCGACACCATCCTCGTGGGTGGCGGCATGATCTTCACCTTCTATAAGGCCAAGGGGCTGTCCGTGGGCGGCTCCCTGGTGGAGGACGACAAGCTGGATCTGGCCCGTGAGCTGATCGCCAAGGCGGAAGCCAAGGGCGTCAAGTTCCTGCTGCCCGTCGACGTCGTGATCGCCGACAAGTTCGCGCCCGACGCCAACAGCAAGGTCGTGGCCATCGATGCCATCCCCGACGGCTGGATGGGTCTCGACATCGGTCCTGACTCCGTCAAGGAATTCCAGGCTGCTCTGGCCGACGTCAAGAGCGTGATCTGGAACGGTCCCATGGGCGTGTTCGAGTTCGACCAGTTCGCCAAGGGCACCGAGGCGATCGCCAACACCCTGGCCAGCCTGACCAGCAAGGGCTGCACCACGATCATCGGTGGCGGTGACTCCGTCGCGGCGGTCGAGAAGGTGGGCGTGGCCGACAAGATGAGCCACATCTCCACGGGTGGCGGTGCCAGCCTGGAACTGCTCGAAGGCAAGGTGCTGCCCGGTGTGGCCGCTCTGAACGAAGCCTAAGCAGCGGAGCCCGACCCGGTAGTCGGGTCCGGAGGCGGCGGGGGCAAGGCTCCCGCCGCCTTTTTCGTGCGTCTGGGCACGGTAAGGAGGTCGTCGGCGATCGCACCATGACCTACCCCCTGCGGATGCTGGATCTGCCCGCCAGCGAGCGGCCCCGGGAACGACTGCTGACCTACGGTGCCGGTCGGCTCTCGGAGGCGGAACTGCTGACGGTGCTGCTGGCCACCGGTCAGGGCAGCGGGGGGCTCTCCGCCGCCGGGCTGGGCCAGTTACTGCTCCAGCAGCTGGGCGAACACCACCGGGACCCGCTGACGGCACTGCAGACCCTGGGGCCGGCCGAGCTGCAGGCGGTTCCCGGAATCGGCCCGGCTAAGGCCGCCACCATCCTGGCAGCGGTGGAACTGGGCAAGCGCGTCTGCCAGCGCCCCCCTCTGGAGCAGGAGACCATCAACTCCCCGGCTCGGGCTGCTGCCGCCCTGGGACCGGAACTGATGTGGGCCCAGCAGGAGCAGTTCGCAGTCCTGATGCTGGATGTGAAGCACCGGGCGATCGCCAACCGGATCATCTCCTGCGGCACCGCCACCGAAACCATCGCCCATCCCCGAGACATCTTCCGGGACGCGATCCGCCGGGGGGCCATACGCCTGATCGTGGCCCATAACCACCCCAGCGGCGAAGTCGAGCCCAGCTCCGCGGACATCCACCTGACCCGACAACTGCTCCAGGCTGCCCAGCTACTGGCCATCCCCCTACTGGATCATCTGATTGTCGGCCAGGGCCGGATCAACAGCC
>CAWUMD010000049.1:0-12912 GCA_963923365.1 uncultured bacterium | reverse complement strand
AAAAGGCTCCTTCGGGGGCCTTTTTTCATGCCGTAGCCTCCGATGCCGGGGGCTATTGTGTTCGTCGTATCCTCCCCTGCTGCCATGACGTCCGTCGCCGCCGATCGCCGCTGGTCCTTCTGGCCCCTGGTGCCGCTCTATCCCTACGGGCAGCGACAGACCCTGCGCCGGGAACTGGTACCCGGCGAGGTCTGGAGCTTCGAGCAGATCCAGGGCGTCTTCTACGTCTGCGTGCCGATCCGGATGACGGTGGTGCGACTGGGTGACGGCGGACTGCTGGTCTATGCACCGGTGGCTCCCACCGAGGAATGCATCCGCCTGCTTCGGGAGCTGGAACAGCAGTACGGGCCGGTGCGCTTCATCATCCTGCCGACCAGCTCCGGCCTCGAACACAAGGTGTTCGTCGGGCCCTTCGCCCGCCGCTGTCCCGGGGCAACGATCTACCACGCCCCGGACCAGTGGAGCTTTCCGCTCAACCTGCCCCTGAGCTGGCTGGGGCTGCCGGGCGATCGCACCCGCCCGCTGCCCGCCGAACCCTCCAGCGCTCCCTTCTTCGAGGACTGCGACTACGCCCAGCTCGGCCCCATCGACCTCGGCCCCGGTGTGTTCGAGGAGGTGGCCCTGTTCCACCGCCGCAGCCGCAGCCTGCTGGTCACCGACAGCCTGGTCTCGATTCCCGAGGAGCCCCCGGCGGTCACCCAGCTCGATCCCTACCCGCTGCTTTACCACGCCCGGGAAACCGCCCAGGAGGCGATCGCCGACAGTCCCGAGGCCCGGCGCAAGGGCTGGTGGCGCACCGCCCTGTTCAGCTTCTACTTCCGACCCGCCGCCCTGGAGACTCCCAGCCTCGGGGAGACCCTGGCCGCCGCCCGTCAGGCCCCGGATCGCAGTCGCCGCGCCCTGTTCGGCCTCTATCCCTTCCGCTGGCAGGACACCTGGGTCGAATCCTTCCAGCGCCTCAGCCGCCAGGGCGAGCTGCTGGTCGCCCCCATCCTGCAGCAGCTGATCCTCAACCGCGATCCGGAGCGGACGCTGCAGTGGGTCGAGCAGGTCTGCCAATGGCAGTTCGAGCGCATCATCCCCTGCCACCTGGAGGCCCCGATTGCCGCCCGACCAGCGGAGCTGAGCCGGGCCTTTGCCCTGTTCCGGGATCCTGACCAGCAGGTGCTTCCGGCCCCGGATCTGGAACTGCTGCGCAGCATCAACCGCAGCCTCAGCCAACGGCGCATCACCCCGCCCGCCCAGGTCCAGCTCTGAGCCGGGAGGCCTGGAACCGCCACGGTAGAATCGAGATTCTGCAAGGCATCCAGCGGTTATGGGCAACAGCTTCGGTCATCTGTTCCGGATCACCACCTTCGGTGAATCCCACGGCGGTGGGGTCGGCGTGGTGATCGACGGCTGCCCGCCGCGCCTGGAAATCTCCGCCGAGGAGATCCAGTTCGAGCTCGATCGCCGCCGTCCCGGCCAGAGCAAGATCACCACCCCCCGCAAAGAAGCGGACCAGTGCGAGATTCTCTCCGGGGTGGTGGATGGCCAGACCACCGGCACACCCATCGCCATCCTGGTGCGAAATAAGGACCAGCGCTCCCAGGACTACAGCGAGATGGCGGTGGCCTACCGCCCCTCCCACGCCGATGCCACCTACGACGCCAAGTACGGCATCCGGGCGATCGCCGGGGGTGGGCGCTCCTCGGCCCGGGAAACCATCGGCCGCGTGGCGGCGGGGGCGATCGCCAAGAAGATTCTCAAACAGGTGGCGGGCATCGAGATCATCGGCTACGTCAATCAGATCCGCGATCTGAAGGCCGAGATCGACAGCGACCGCGTCACCCTCGAGCAGGTGGAGAGCAACATCGTCCGTTGCCCGGACGGGGCGATCGCCGAGCAGATGATCGCGATGATTGAGGCGATCGGCCGCGAGGGCGACAGCCTCGGCGGCGTGGTCGAGTGCGTGGCCCGCAACGTGCCCAAGGGGCTCGGCAGTCCCGTCTTCGACAAGCTGGAGGCGGATCTAGCCAAGGGCTGCATGTCCCTGCCCGCCACCAAGGGGTTCGAGTTCGGCTCGGGCTTTGCGGGCAGCGAGATGACCGGCAGCGAGCACAACGACGAGTTCTACCTCGACGAGCAGGGCGAGATCCGCACCCGCACCAACCGCAGCGGCGGCACCCAGGGCGGGATCAGCAACGGCGAGAACATCGTCCTGCGGGTCGCCTTCAAGCCCACCGCCACCATCCGCAAGGAGCAGAAAACGGTCACCAACACCGGCGAGGAAACCACCCTGGCCGCCCGCGGGCGTCACGACCCCTGCGTGCTGCCCCGGGCGGTGCCGATGGTGGAGGCGATGGTGGCGATAGTGCTCTGCGATCACGTGCTGCGTCAGCAGGGCCAGTGCAGCCTCTGGTGATTAGTCCACCCTGGCCAGCAGGGTGGTCCAGCCGCTGCTGATCAAGCTGATGCCGACCAGCGTCCCCAGCACCCAGGTGGCATCAAAGGGCCAGAAGGCAACCACGAGCAGCCCCAGCAGGCTGGTGCCGATGCCATCGAAGATGAACCAGCGGCTGCTGGCGAGTTCGCGGCGATTCTGCCAGCCGAAGATCCCCAGCAACACCCCTTCGGTCATCAGCATCAGCCCCAGACCGTAGGTGAGCCAGAAATCACCCTCGAGGGGATAGCGCAGCACAAACAGCCCCCCAGCCACGTAGAGCACAGCCAGCAGGATGCGGGGGATGCTCGCTCCGAGGCTGGGGGTCTGGACCGCTTTGATCCCCTTGGCGACCCCGGCGAACAGCAGAATCCAGCCCAGGAAGAGCGTCACGCTCAGACTGGCCCAGAAGGAGAAGATCACCGCCAGACTACCGAGCACCAGCATGGCGATCGCGTAGAGGCGCAGCCAGCGCCCGGCAGGGAGATTCGGAAGCATGGGAATTCCTCTTGAGACCCGGAATATTCCCAGGATAGTCAGGAGGAGTAACCCGCTTCCGTCGCCGGGATGGCAGCCAGGGCCGCATAATCGCGGGCGATCGCCGTAATCGCCTGCCAGTCGCCAGCCTGCACCCAATCGCGACGGAACAGCTCACCCCCGACGCCCACCGCCAGGGCCCCCGCCCGCAGACAGGCCAGTGCCATCGCCACATCAATCCCACCGCAGGGAATCAGGCAGGGATGGTCCAGCGGTGCCTGCAGGGATCGCAGGTAGCGCACCCCACCGAGAGCATCGACGGGAAACAGCTTCACCACCGTCGCCCCGGCCCGTCGGACCGCCTGGATCTCGCTGGGGGTCAGGGCTCCCGGCACGTAGGGCAGGGCCAGTTGTCGGGCTCGGCTCAGCAGGTCAGGATCCCAGATCGGGCTGAAGGCGAACTGCCCACCGGCATCCCGGACCGACTGCAGGTGCTCCGGGGTGAGCACACTGCCTGCTCCGACCCGGACCTGGGGGTGCCGCTGGCGCAGGGTCCGCACCAGCCGCTCCGGCTCCGCCCCGGTCCAGGTGACCTCGATCAGGCGCAGTCCCCCGGCGATCGCCGCCTCGGCCATGGCCAGACCGCGGTCGAAGTCGGGAGCCCGCAGCACCGCCAGACAGCGATGGCGCCCACAGGCCTCGATGAACTCCTGCACCCGTTTTCCTGCCCGGATCGCTGTTCCATCCATAGCAGACGGGGCGGCCCGTTCGGACCGCCCCGTCGCAGGGTTATTGCAGTGGGGTTCAGGCAAAGGCGGCGATGCGCACATCGTTGCGGTTGAGCAGCTGCTGCAGCTCTTCCGCGTCGACGGTTTCCTTCTCCACCAGCATCTGGGCCAGCTCATCGAGCACCCGACGGTTGTCGATCAGCACCTGCTTGGCCCGGGTGTAGGCGTTGTCCACCAGGTCACGCACTTCGTCATCGATGGCGGAGGCCGTCTCTTCCGAGAAGTCCCGCTCAGCAGCGATGTCACGGCCGAGGAACATGTTCCCCTGCTGGCGACCCAGGGCCACGGGGCCGAGGCGATCGCTCATCCCGAAGCGGGTCACCATCTGGCGAGCGACGCGGGCCACCTGCTGCAGGTCGTTGGACGCCCCGGTGGTCACTTCCTCTTCGCCGAAGACGATTTCCTCGGCCAGACGACCGCCGAGGGCGACCGCCATCTGGTTCTGCAGGTAGCTGCGGCTGTAGAGGCCGGACTCCATGCGGTCTTCGCTGGGGGTGAACCAGGTCAGGCCACCGGCACGACCACGGGGGATGATGCTGATCTTCTGCACCGGGTCGTAGTCGGGCATCAGGGCACCGACGAGGGCGTGACCGGCTTCGTGGTAGGCCACGAGGGTCTTGCGCTTCTCGCTCATCACCCGATCTTTCTTCTCGGGACCGGCGAGGACGCGATCGATGGCGTCGTTCACCTCATCCATGGAGATTTCGGTGAGGTTGCGACGGGCCGCCAGAATGGCCGCTTCGTTCAGCAGGTTGGAAAGGTCCGCACCGGTGAAACCAGGGGTACGGCGGGCGATCTTCTCCAGGTCGATGTCCTTGGAGAGGGTCTTGCCACGGGCGTGAACGTTGAGGATTTCCAGACGGCCGGTGTAGTCAGGGCGATCGACCACCACCTGACGGTCGAAACGACCGGGACGCATCAGTGCCGCATCCAGCACGTCGGGGCGGTTGGTGGCCGCGACGACGATGATCCCGCTGTTGCCCTCGAAGCCGTCCATTTCGGTCAGCATCTGGTTGAGGGTCTGCTCACGCTCGTCGTTACCGCCGCCGAGACCGGCACCACGCTGACGACCGACCGCATCGATTTCATCAATGAAGACGATGCAGGGGGCATTGGTCTTGGCCTGCTCGAACAGGTCACGCACCCGGCTGGCACCGACACCCACAAACATTTCAACGAATTCGGAACCGGAGATGCTGAAGAAGGGCACCCCGGCTTCCCCGGCCACGGCCTTGGCCAGCAGGGTCTTACCTGTCCCCGGAGGACCGACCAGCAGCACACCCTTGGGAATCTTGGCACCGACGGCGGTGAAGCGATCGGCGTTCTTCAGGAAGTCGACGACTTCGGTCAGTTCCAGCTTCGCCTGCTCGATCCCGGCGACATCATTGAAGGTCACCTGGGTCTGGGGCTCCATCTGCACCCGGGCCTTCGACTTGCCGAAGTTCATCGCCGGGTTGCCAGGGCCACCCTGGGCGCGCCGCAGCACGAAGAACAGACCGATCAGCAGCAGAATCGGGAAGAACAGGCTGCTGGCCGCCTTCAGCCAGACGCTCTCGGTAGCCTGGGGCCGCACCGAGATATCGACGTTGTGGTCGGTCAGAATCTGCAGCAGTTCCGGATCGCTGGGCAGGTTGACCTGCACCCGTTCACCATCTTCGGCCTGCACCAGAGCCGCACTGCGGTCGGGACTGAGGATCACCTTGGCAACCCGGTTGGCTTCCACTTCCTTGACGAAGTAGCTGTAGCGCCAGACCTGCTGCATCTGGCCATCCTGACGCTCAAAGAAGGCCGTCGCCAGAGCGACGACAACAATCGCCAGCAGGGCGTACAGACCGGCGTTTCTCCACCGTTTCTTCACGGGAGCTCATCCTCCTTGGGGTTGGCGTCGGGACCGAAGAGTTTCCGGGTCCAGCGGTCGCTTTGTTAACTAATATTAACCGAGTTCAGAATTGTGGCTGCGGTAACTTCGCAAAATTCACACCGGACCCGATCTCAGGCTAACGGGCACAGCGCCAGGCCAGCGGGAAAGCGGCGTAGCGCTCCAGATCGAGGCAGCGACTGCGGCTGCCGGGGGTGGTCAGGTCCGCCCGCAGGGCATCCGCGATCGCCAAGGGCGTCGCATCAGTGGCCAGGGCGGACACCTGCGCCAGGGGCTGGTCCGTGGCGATCGCCCAGACCAGACCGAGACCCGGCGACTCCAGGGTCCAGGTCTCATCCGTGAGGTCCAGCGTCTGCCCCGCCTCCAGGCGCTGATCGTCCACGGCAGGACTGGGTAGCGAGCGCCAGCGACAGTGGCCCTGGCCATCGAAGCCCAGCAGCAGCCAGTGCAGAGGCCCAACACTCGGATTCTCCAGACGCAGCTGCACCGGCGTTCCCAGTGCCAGCACGGGTACGACACCCACCTCGTCCTTGGGACCGCGCGGGCCACTCAGCCCCCCGAGGCCGCCGGTGAGTCCCGGTTGCAGGGTGACGCGCAGCGCCAGTGCCCCCGGCCCATCGTTCTGTATCTGCCGCAGGCTGCGGTACAGCAGCAGATCCGACAGACGGGGCTCCAGCCACTGGAACAGAGCTTGCGGATCCGCAGGATCCGTCAGCGGACCCAACCCACGGCCCAGCAGACGATACCCTCCCTCGGGGCGGACATCCAGCTGCAGATCCCAGGCGCCGCTCTCATCCGTCAGGGAAACCCGCTCCCGCAGGCTGGCCAGCTGACTGGCCAGTTCCACCCGCTCGATGCGGGAGAGGCGATCGCCCAGCTGCAGCGCCAGAATCTGGTCCGGGGGCAGACACCGTTGCCGCTCCAGCAGCGCCGGTGGGCTATCTGTCTCGATCTCGGTACGCCCCCAGTAGCCCTGATGACCGCCGAGGCCGACCTGGGCCGTGTAGCGACTGCCCCGGCCCTGCCAGACCAGCAGATCCGCCGCAACCCCTCCCAGCCAGAGCCGTTGCCCCGGTTGGGGCGAATCGACCCGCCAGGCATCACAGGGCGGGGGAGCCCCGAATCCCGGCTGGGGCTTGAAGCGTCCCTGGCGACGGGGCTGCTGGGTCAGCCCCAGCAGTCGCACCATGGCCAGGGCCGTCGCATCCCGCCATCGTTTCGGTTGGGCCGGCCCCAAGCCGCGGGACCAGGCCTGCTGACAGAGGGCTGCGGTGAACAGCCCCGCATCGAGGCCATCCCAGCGCAACTCCAGGGCCGGCTGATCCGGCTGAGCCCCCCAGAGCACCGTACCGGCAGGCCCGGCGGCTGTCGCGCCTGTCGCCCGCTGACCGACCCGGTTGAGTAGCCGTTGGCGGGCCAGTTGCAGTTCATCGGACCAGGTCCCCCTCCCGGGCTCGGTCGCCCGCTGGCGCAGGGCTGCGGGCAGATCGCGGCGGGGGACAAATCCGGTATCGAGGCAGGCGATCGCCCGCTCCGTCCGCAGGCTGCGGAACAGCAGCCAGAGCAGCGACAGCGGCAGGTCATTGAGGTCGCCATCCCGACTGTCGGCGGTCACCAGAGCCGGTTCCGGCGATCCCCCCTGCGGACCGGGAATCATCCGGCCGTAGCCGCTGAAATGGAAATAGACACAGTCAACCGGCCCGGCCTGACCGAGGTGGCCGAGGATAGCGGACTCGATCGCCAGACGACTGGCCTGGGCATCGGTGAGAAAGAGGATGTCATTGGGGAGAAAGCCGCAGCCCTCCACCAGCAGCTGCCGCACCAGGGCCAGATCGCTGTGGCAGCCCTGGAGCGGCGCCAGATCCGGGCGGGCCACCCGGTTGAGTCCCACCAGCAGCGCCAGCTTGCGCGGAGCGGGGGCCGCCAGCACCGGCCAGGGACGGGTGGCAGCGATCGCCAGACCACCCAGTCCCTGGGCCAGCAGTGCCCGTCTCGTCAGTGCCATCGCTACCCTGCCTCTCCCCGTTCATCCTAGAAGCCCGGAATACCGAACGCGGGGGCCGGATTGCTCCGACCCCCGCGTTCGGGGATTCATTGCATCTGCCGATTAGACAGCGGAATCAACACGGCCGTAGAACTGGCCCTGAACCTTCACGTCAACGGCTTGCTTGCCGCCCATATCGGTGTCGGAGGGTTGGATGGCCTCGAACACGCCCGCCACTTCACCCGTGGTGGGGTCGACCTTGGAGATCGCCAGGGAGACGCTGCCGGTACCGACCACGAAACGCTTGGTGTTTTCCTTGGCCAGCTTGGCTTCGTCACCGGAAGGCACGATGCCGACGGCACTCTGGTAGCCGGTGGTCAGACCACGACCCTTGGGATCGAGGAAGTTGGAGGTGCGGTAGGAGGGCACCCGGTACTCGCCACGCAGATCGGTGGAGGTGGTGATGCCCGAGGTATCGGCGGAAGCGGTCAGACCCTTGAGGGTGAACAGGAAGGGAACTTCCTCACCGCCGGGCAGCAGAACGGTGATGGCCTGGAAGTCCATGCCACCCTTCTCGTCGAACTTGAGTCCGCTGTCGGTCACGGTCAGGTCACCGTAGACCTGATCGAGACTGGAGGTCTTGCGGGTCAGCACCTTGGCGGGAACGAACTCCGCTTCGCCACCGCGCTTGTTCACCGGCTCTTCCTTGACGAAGTAGGCGGTGGGTTCCAGGCAGAGGTCGGTCAGCGCGTACTTCTTGCCGGATTCGAGGGCGATGCTGCCCCGGGCGGATTCCGGCAGGGTCAGGCACTTGTTGGCCAGACCGGTGTTGACGATCTGGTCGTAGGTCAGGTTGCCCAGATCCTTTTCACTGGGGGCGCTACTGCAGGCAGTCAGGAACCCCAGACAGACGGCCAGCAGGGCGGCCAGTAAAGCTCGATACCGCATATCAGACCTCAATCGCTCTCTAATTCAATATCCCGCGAAACGTATCTCCGGGGAATTCCGGCCGCCGGCCGGTCTGCCATCGCCCAAAGGGACGGCAACCTTCCCCAGAATTCTACACGTCCCATCGCTGGGACAGTCCGAAGCGTGATGCTTCGCTAAAATCAGGGCAAAAATCATGGCTCCTATGACGCTTCCCTCCAACAGCACCGCCGTCAGCGCCGAACTGGAACGTCTTTCCGCAGACATTCAGGCCCTGTCCGACCAGTTCCGGGGCAATGCGGAAGCGCTACTGGGGCTGCTGCGTCTGCTGGAGCAACTGCACCGGGAAATCCAGGACGGCCCCTTTCGTCAGGCCCTGCCCACCGACCGTCAGGCCCTCTATACCCTGCTGCGGGAAATGGAAGTGGCTGGAGGCTGGCCCTACATCCCCCGCCTGCAGCTGCGCACCTTTCTGGAACTGCTGGATTCCGAAACCACAGACCAGCCCAAGGCCAGTTAGAGACCCAGGGTCTGGTCAAGAATGGCCTGGGCGATCGCCAGCTTCGATCCCCAGCCCAGATCCGTTTCATGGCCATCCGGGCGAATGAACCAGGCCTGGTTGTGGTCGCTGCCGAAGCCGACCCCGGGCAAATCAACGGGATTGGCCACGATGGCATCCAGCCCTTTGCGTCGGCATTTCTCCCGAGCGGGAGTGCGCACCTCCCCAGTCTGGGCCGCAAACCCGATCAGTTTCTGGTGGGGTTTGCGCTGCTGACTCAGCTCCAGCGCGATATCGCCAATCAGCGTCAGGGGCAGGGCTGAGGGCAGTTCCGCCTTGGCCAGCTTGCGGGTAGCGGTCTGGGCCGGTCGTACATCCCCCACTGCCGCGGCCAGAAAGGTCCAGTCCGCCGCCGGGAAGACATCCAGCATCGCGACCCGCATCTGCTCGGCCGTTTCCACTGCCACCGTCGTGAAGCCCTGGGTGAGCGCCGCCGGAATTCCCTGCCAGGGCGCATGCACCAGCGTCACAGTAGCGCCCCGTTGGCGGGCAGCCCAGGCCAGGGCCAGACCCATACGCCCGGTGGAGGGGTTGCCGATGTAGCGCACCGGGTCGAGGTATTCGCGGGTGCCCCCGGCATTGATCAGGATCTGGCGATCGCCCAGGTCCCGGGTCGGGCCCTGGAGCAGCAGACATTCCGCCGCCCAGAGCAGCTCGACCGGTTCGGCCATGCGACCAGCCCCGATGCGATCGCAGGCCAGCCGCCCGCTGCCGGGACCAACAGCGGCGTAGCGGGGCAGGGCCAGCAACTGCTGCCAGTTGCGCTGCACCTGGGGCTGTTCCCACATATCGGTGTTCATCGCCGGGGCCAGCAGCACCGGGGCCGTGGAAGCCAGCAGCGTATTTCCCAGGAGATCCTCCGCCAACCCCCAGGTGAGCCGGGCCAGGGCATCGGCGGTCAGGGGCGCCAGAACCACCAGTTCCGCCCATTCCCCCAGTTCGATGTGCAGGGGACGCCCGTGCTCGGCGGTCCAGAAGTCGGCATCGGTCCAGGCACGGCGGCGGCTGAGGCTGCTGAAGGTGAGCGGCGTCACGAAGCGCTGGGCCGCCTCGGTCAGGATCACCTGCACCTCGGCTCCAGCCTGGGCCAGGGTGGAGACCAGTTCACAGACCTTGTAGGCGGCAATGCCCCCGCCCACACCGATCAGCACACGGCGACCGCTCCAGCCGCTGGGCACAGGGCTCATTCCTCGTCGAAGGCCTCGAGATCGAGCAGGTGCACGTAGGGTTCCGCCAGTTCCGGCCGCTGGAAGGCGATCGCCCGCAGCCGATGCCAGTCCTCCAGACCGGCGAAGGGCGTGTCGTAGTTGTCAGCCTCCAGCCGGGCCGCCAGGTCGGCCACTGCCTCTGGCGTGAGGCGGGCGAGGTCGTCCGCAGAGAAGGGCGTCGCAGTCATGGGCAGCTCCGCAGCCGGGCAACAGCCCCAGTCTCCCACAGGCTCGGCCGGGCCGGGGTTCATGCTACGATTCCCAGCGTCGGGGCTATAGCGCAGTTGGTAGCGCGTACGGATCGCACCCGTAAGGTCAGGGGTTCGAATCCCCTTAGCTCCATCCCACTTCTCAGCTCTGGGCACAGCCGATCAGGTAGAGCAGGGCCATGCGCACCGCCACGCCACTGGTCACCTGATCCGGCACCAGGCTGCGTTGCGGATCATCCATCAGTTCCGACTCCAGCTCCACACCGCGGTTCACCGGTCCCGGGTGCAGCACCTTGGCAGTCGGGCAGTGGCGATCGAGGCGATCGCGGGTGATTCCCCAGAGCGACTGGTACTCCCGCAGGCTGGGCAGCAGGTACTGACTCATCCGCTCCTGCTGCAGGCGCAGGGTCATCACGAAGTCCGCCCCCTCCAGGGCCGGTTTCAGGGAGCGGTGCAGCGTCAGAGAACGATGGGCCACCGGATCGGTGGTGCCGGGAGCAGGCTGGGCGCAGAAGTCGGCGAACTGGGGCGGCAACAGGGTCGGCGGACCGGCCAGATGCACCTCGGCCCCGGCGGCGGTCAGGCTCCAGAGGTTGGAGCGGGCCACCCGCGAATGCAGGATGTCACCGACGATGGCGATCTTGCGGCCCCGCAGCAGATCCAGCCGCGGCTGCTGGGGATCGAGGGTCTGGCAGAGGGTGAACAGGTCGAGCAGGGCCTGAGAGGGGTGCTCGTGCTGACCGTCCCCGGCGTTGAGGACGCGGATACCGCTGCCGCAGCGGTCCATCTCGGCGGCGATCGCCGCAGGCACACCCGTTTCCTTGTGGCGAATCACGAAGATGTTCGCGCCCATCGCCTGATAGGTCTTGGCGGTATCCAGGATGGTTTCTCCCTTACTGAGGGAGGAACTGCCGGGCGCGAAGTTGAGCACATCCGCCGATAGCCACTTGGCCGCCAGTTCAAAGCTGCTGCGGGTGCGGGTGGAAGGCTCGAAGAACAGCGTGGTGACCAGCTGGCCCTGCAGGGTCGGCACCTTCTTATTGGGCCGCTGCAGCACCTGGGCAAACTCGGCCGCTGTCCGCAGCACGATGTCGTATTCCCCGGGGGAGAAGTCCGCCAGGGAAAGCACGTGGCGGCGGGTCCAGTCGGTCATGGCCAGTCAGCAGCAGTCCCTAGCATCCTAGCCCGGCCCGGGCTTCGGCCTGGCGATCGCGCCGCGACACGGCCGGGCTATCGGGCAGGTACCAGCGCCAGGGGATCTCTGCCCCCTGGCGAATGCCGACGCGCTGGGTCTGCACTGGAGACGATGGGGGCCGTTCGGGCGGCAGCAGCTGCAGTGCTCCCGCTCCCAGACGACTGCCATCGTGGCTGAGGTCAAGATTCCAGGCCCGGCAGAGCTTGCCGGGACCCGCTGCGTCCCGCGCCTGCCCCGGCGGATCCAGCTCCAGCGCCCGGATCAGCACAGCACTGGCTTCACCGCTCTGACCGGTAACCAGATTCAGACAGTGGTGCACCCCGTAGATCCGGTAGACATAGATCGTCCCGGCGGCAGCGAACATCGAGCGGTTGCGCGGCGTCGGCCCCCGGAAACCATGACAGGCCGGATCGTCCGGGCCGTAGGCTTCCACTTCAACAATGCAGCCAACCTGACAACGGCCATCGGGCCAGTGGCGTTCGAGCCGCCAGCCCAGCAGTTTCGGGGCAACCTGTTCCACCGGCCGAGCCAGCCAGTCCACTGTCAGCGGCGGTCGGAGAGGCATGGAACGTTAAGAAAGCTGCAGCAAGTCCCCCGGAAGCGGGCGGATTTGGGAAGCTGGGGCTGTCGCTGCGAGGAGCGTTCCATGGATCCCAAGCTGCTGATGCTGGCCGCCGCCAGTCTGTTCACGATTACGACCCTGTTCTTCGGCACCCGCAATGGGTTCTACGACAGTGATGACTACCACGGCAACGGCAGCGCCCACTAGCCCTCGCTAGGAGGCCGAATCGGTGCCCGACTCGTGCTCCTCGGCCGAATTGCCGACTCCGGGTGGGGTGGCCGGGCGAATCTGCTCCGCTTCCGGGCACTCTTCAGAGACCGGCAGGTCGTCTCCGCTGCGGGGCACTGTCGCCAGTTTCTGGGTGACCGAACCGATACTTTCGAGACGCACCAGCTCCTCCCAGGAGCAGAGTTCGTCCTCTTCATCGGTTTCGTAGCGCAGGGTCACCAGATCCCCTTCGATATCGATGATCCGGGCCCGTTCGATCCAGCGCTGCTGGTCCCGCAGAAAAATCCAGACTTCGCGCCCTTCGCTACAGAGTTGGTAGATTTTCCGGTGCAGCATCGGTCGGTCCTCTTCGCTAGGGCGAAACCGCCTCACAGACGACGGATGGTCGGTGCTCAGGGCTGCGCCCATGATAGTACGGACCCTCTCTTTCCAGATTGAACGGCTCATGCTCTGTCTCTTATACACATCTGACGC
>CAWUMD010000048.1:0-12918 GCA_963923365.1 uncultured bacterium | reverse complement strand
TACCCCAACCGCTTCGCACGCCGGAGGAGCCCTCCCGCCAATGGCTGGGGTGGGGGATTCTGCTGTCTCTGCTGCTGCTCGGTGGCGGTTCGGTCTGGTGGATGCGTGAGCAGGCACTGGTCGCCAATCGGGACCAGCGCCAGGAGCAGACCCTGCGGCTGGCCCGCCGCACGGCCCAGCAGGGAGACCTGCTCAATGCCCTGCGCCTGTTGCGCGATCTGGAGTCGGACTCGCCCGCTGGCAAGGCGTCCCAGTCCCTGCGGCGGCTCTGGACCGAGCAGCTGATCGAGCAGGCCCGGCAGGCATACCACCAGGGGCAGCTGGAGTCGGCCCTGGCTCTGCTGGCCAAGCTGCCCGCGGATGTCAGCCCCGATGCGGCGGCGATCGCCCGGACCTGGCGTCGCGACTGGGATCAGGATGCGGTGCTGCTCACCCGCATCCGTCAGGAAATCGCCCAGGCCCGCTGGTGGGAGGTGGAACGCACAGCGGCGGCGGTCAGCGCCAATCCCTACTGGCAGCGTCAGGCTCGTGCCCTGGCGGACCAGGCCCGCCAAGTGATCGGCAAGCTGGCGGCCACCCCCCTCGACCATCCCGCGCCCCCGAGCAATCAGGCCATTCCCGATGCCCAGCTCGAACCGCTGTTCAATCGCTTCCGCCGTCAGGGACAGGATGAGTTCACCGCCTGGAGCAATGCCTGTCGCGAGGCGGGGGGCAAGGTGGTGGATGAGGGACCGGAAACCTGGTGCGGACGGCAGTAGGCGAGCCTGATATTGTGAGCAGCAATCTGCCCCACCCGACCATGGCAACCCCTTCATCGGACCCGGTCACCGACGCTGTGCCGGTTCTTCCCAGTACCCTGCTGTGGGTTTCCGGGTCGCTGCCCGAGTCCCTCCCCCCCCGATGGCAGAAGCGCTATCGGGCGATTGCGCCCCGGGTCTGGGTGGATCAGTTCCCCCAGCGGCCCTGCGGCGAAGGGGTGCCGGTCTCGCTGCTGCCCTACCTGGCTCTGTTTGACCTGCCGCGGTCTCTGCCCAGCCTCTATGGCTGTGATGATGGCGAGGAGTCCCGGCTGGTGCTGCTGACCCGAGTTCCCCTGGATGCCAGCCATCAGCTCCTGCCGGAACTGGAGGTGTCTCTGGCGGGCGCTGACAGCCTGCAGCAGCTGAGCTGGCTCTGTCAGCACCTCGGCCTCTGGACCCGTCTGGCCGAACAGGGAGTTGCGGTCAGTCTGCTGAAACCGACGAATCTTCGGGTCCAGGGGGCAGATCTGCGTCTGCTGGAACTCTACGGGCGCCGCGATGCGCCCCTGGGCATCAGTCGGCCTGGCCAGGAACAGGCCACCCTGGCGGAATGGGTCTGGCTGTGGCGGCAGTGGCTGCCTCGATTACACCCGGATCTGCAGGCCTGGCTGCCGGAGCGGCTGGATCACCTCAACGACTGTCGGGATCCGGGACGGGTCCTGGAGGAACTGGAGGCTGAACACCGGCGTCGGGCGTCGCTGCTGCCCCTGCATCTGCAGATTGCCAGCCAGACCGATACCGGGCCCCAGCGGGAGCTGAACGAGGACGCCTGCCACCCCCAGCCCGGCGATCGCAGCCTCCATTGGGCCGCAGTCTGTGATGGCCTGGGGGGCCATGCCGGTGGGGAGGAGGCCAGTCGGCTGGCCCTGGAGGTGATTCGCCCCGGCATCGAGGCGCTGATTGCAGCGATGGATGCCAGTCCGGAGGAGGGTCACAGTCCGGCGGCGATCGCCGAGCAGTTGCGCCGGATCGTGATCGACGCCAACGACGTCATTTTTCGCCACAACGACCAGCGCAGCGGCGTCTCGCGCATGGGTACCACCCTGGTCCTGGGGCTGCATCTGCCCCAGGCGATCCCCGGGGGAGGTGTCAGTCATGATCTGTATCTGGTCAATGTCGGCGACAGCCGCGGCTACTGGCTGACGGCCGAGCGCTGCCTGCAGCTCACCCTCGATGACGATGTCGCCACCCAGCTGACCCGCCAGCAGCAGGCCACCTATCACCAGGCCAGCCTGGATGGCAGTAACGGTGCCCTCACCCAGGCTCTGGGGATCTTTCCCTCGGCCAGTCTGCAGGTGAGTGTCCAGCGTCTGGTGGTGGAGACGGAGGGGGTGCTGCTCCTCTGCTCGGATGGAATCAGCGATTGCGATCTGATCGAGCGCTTCGCCCTGCCGGAAACCGGGCGGCTGCTCCGGGGTGAGCAAACCCTCGACCGCTGGACCGAGGGCTGGATTGATCGGGCCAACCAGCTGAATGGCCACGACAACGTCACCCTGGCGGTTCTGCGCTGCAGCCTCCGCGAGCCTCCGCCTGACCCGACCCCATCAGTGCCTGCACGGTCGGCGTCGGGCAGCCCAGCCGATGCAGACACCCTGCGCCCATCGCGGCACCCTGGCCTGATTGGCCTGGGCGTCGGCGTCGGTCTGGGGCTGCTGCTGGTGACGGTCTGGGCGGTGCTGCGGTCATCGCCGCCTGCGCCACCGCCTCCACCTCCGGTGCGACTGCAGCCGTCCAGAGCCCTCCCCCTCGCGCCGCCGTCGAAGCCTGTGGGAAAATGACAACCGGTCAATCCGGCGATCTCCGCCGGTCTCAGCAGCCCACAGGATCACAACACCCATGAACATCGGCGATCGCGTGCGGGTATCCGAGAGCGTCGTGGTCTATCACCACCCGGAACATCGTGCGGCGGCCTTCGATCTCCAAGGCCAGGAAGGGGAAATTGTCGCGATTCTCCACGAGCACAACGGTCGGCCGATCAGCGCCAATATGCCGGTTGTGGTCGCCTTCGGGCCCCGCTTCAAGGCTCACCTGCGGGACACCGAGCTCGAGCTGGTCTAGGTGCTGCGGCGCGCCAGCTCCACGCCCTCCCGGCCATCCAGCTCGGGAATGCAGACGTGGATGGATTCCTCCCGGGCCGTCGGCACCAGCTTGCCGACGTAGTCCGGTTGAATGGGCAGTTCCCGATGGCCCCGGTCGATCATGGTCGCCAGGCGGATGATCGCCGGTCGGCCGTAGTCATTCAAGGCATCCATGGCGGCACGGATCGTGCGACCGGTGAAGATCACATCGTCCACCAGGACGACGGTGCGTCCCCCCAGATCACAGGGAATCCGACTGACCTGGGGCGCGCGGCTGCCGATCCGGCCCAGATCATCCCGGTAGAAGGTGATGTCGAGTGCCCCCACGGGCACCGCCCGACCCTCCAGCTGGGCGATCGCCTGGGCCAGCTGTTCGGCCAGGTAGACGCCGCGGGTGTAGATTCCGATCAACACCAGATCCTCCACCGCCTCCGCCCGTTCGACAATCTGGGAGGCCAGCCGGTTGAGGGTCCGGCGCTGGTCGTCGGCACTGAGCAGCTGCACGGTGGCCATCGTGAGCGGGGGGTGAGGGGATCGTGAAATGATAGCCCAGGCCCGCCCGAACCACCGATCCGCTCGGGCACGTTGGAAGCAGACGTTCCGGGAACGGCTGTGGAAGGATTGCGAGGGCTAGTACTGCTGAGTGGTCTGGGACTGCTCCTGGGCTCGCCCCTGATAGCGGCCCCGCGGCCCCTGCCGGATGGTGATTACCTGTTCGGCGAAGCCCCCCGCCCCGGGGAACTGGGGCGGACCTATCTGGTGCTGCGCCTGCGCCGGGGACAGTTCGAAGGCGCCATGTACATGCCCCGCTCGTCCTTTGACTGCGTCGAGGGCCGGGTGGTCGGCGGTGACCTGCAACTGAGGATCCGCGACAGCTACACCCGGGAACCGACGGAGCTGATACTCACCCTCAATCCCCGGCGGGGCAGCCCGGATGGCTTCCATCGTCTCACCCCTCAGAGCAACGATCTGCGGATGATCGAGACCTGCCGCCGGGAACTGACGGCTGGTTCCTGACGCGGACGTACAATGCCCTGCATGGCACGATTCCTGCACATTGCGGACATCCACCTCGGGTTCGACCGCTACAGCAACCCTGACCGCACCCGGGATTTCTACTTCGCGCTGGAAGACGTGGTGCAGCGCTATGCGATCGATGAAGCGGTTGATTTCGTGGCTATCGCCGGCGATCTGTTCGAGTACAAGCAGGTGTTGCCCGGCGTCCTGAACCAGGCCAAGAACGTCCTGCAGATGCTCAGGGACGCCCGCATTCCCGTAGTGGCGATCGAGGGCAACCACGACCATCGACCCTACGGCAGTGGCAGCAGCTGGCTGAAGCACCTCTCGGACTGGGGAGAGCTGATTCTGCTTGAACCCGCCTTCGATGAAGAGAGCGGGGAGACCGGTTTCGAACCCTGGGATCCGGATGCCAAACGGGGAGGCTACATCGACCTCGACTGCGGGGTGCGGGTCTTCGGCAGTAACTGGTACGGGGCTGCAGCTCCCCAGATGATTCCGCGGCTGGCGACGGCGATCGCCGCCCTGCCTGCCGCCCCCGGCCCCCAGGTGATGCTCTTCCACCACGGTCTGGAGGGGCAGATTGCCCGCTACGCTGGGGCACTGCGCAAGGAGGACCTCGAACCGCTGCGGCAGGCCGGAATCGACTACCTGGCCCTGGGCCACATCCACAAGCACTACGCCGTCGACGACTGGATTTTCAACCCCGGTTCCCTGGAGGCCAACAGCATCGCCGAGGGCCAGGACCAGATGCCTCGCGGGGCTCTGCTGGTGGAGCTCGAACCGGGACAGATCACGGCCACCCTGCAGCAGGACTACCGACAACGTCCCCTCACCCGGCTGCGTCTGAACGTCGAGAAGCGCTGGTCCCTGGCCGAGGTGCAGGAGCAGGCTCGCCAGTGTATCCGTGCCGCTCGGCGCCAGGGCAGAACCGAGGCAGCCATCGTCGAACTGCGGATCACCGGTCAGGTCGGCTTCCAGCGGCTGGATCTCGATCTGCGGCGACTGAAGGAGGAACTGCAGGCCCTCAGTGATGCTCTGGTGCTGCTGCTCAAACTGGAGATTGTCGGCAGTGAATACGAGACGCCGCTGCCCCAGGCGGAGCGGCTCAGCCCCCAGGCGATCGAGTCGGTGGTGTTCGGCGATCTGCTGGCGGCCAGCGAAACCTACGCGCCCGAGGCCGATCGGCTGGCCCGGGTGCTCTGCGACCTGAAGACGGAACTGCTGGAGAAACGGCCCGAGGCGGATCTCTACGCCCGTCTGGAGAGTCTGCTCGGGGACACCTCAGCCCTTGACCCCGCTGGCGGCGTCGCTGGGGACGATGTAGCGCTGCAGCACGAGGAAGACCACCAGAACCGGCAGGATGGAGAGGATGGACCCGGCAGCGACCAGCCGCCAGTCGAGGGAGAAACCGCTGGCCAGGGTAGCGACCCCGAGGGGCAGGGTGTAGCGGCTGGGTTCGTCGAGGATGATCAGGGGCCAGAGGAAGTCGCTCCAGGCTCCGATGAACACGAAGATGGCCAGGGTGATTAGGGCCGGTTTCACCGCCGGAATCATCACGTGCCACCAGATGCCCAGCTCGCTGCAGCCATCGATGCGGGCCGATTCCTCCAGCTCCTTGGGGACCCCCAGAAACGCCTGCCGCAGCAGGAAGATGCCGAAGGCCGAGGCTAGGTAGGGGAATATCAGCCCGAAGGTGGTGTTCCGCAGCCCCAGCTTGACCACGAGGATGTAGAGGGGAATCATCACCACCTGGAAGGGAATAAGGATGGTGGCGACGATCAGCCCGAACAGCAGGTCGCGCCCGGCAAAGCGCATGCGGGCCAGGGGATAGGCGGCCAGGGCGCAGAAGAGTAGGTTGAGCAGCACTGTCAGCAGGGCGACCACGGTGCTGTTGAGGAAATACTGGCCGAAGGGGTTCTGCTGCCAGACCTGAACGAAGTTGTCGAGAGTCGGTTGGTGGGGCAGGAGCTGGGGCGGAAAGCCGAAGATGTCTTCGCCCGGCGACTTGAGGGCGGTGCTCAGCAGCCAGAGCAGCGGCAGCAGCATCGCCGCTGCGATCGCCGACAGCAGGCTGTAGATCGGCAGGGAACGCAGACGCGACCGGGTTCTGGGCGAAGCCATGGCAGCAGGGGTGGGACTGGGGCTTATTCTGCCATCCGGATTCGCCTTCCCTCGCCCCTCGCGGTTGCGGCATTGTTCCAGAGGACTGGACGCAGCGGTCTGCTCAGCGCAGCATTGCCTCCAGCCCCAGGCAGCCGCACAGCAGCATCAGGTGGGCAATGGAGAACCGGAACAGGCTGCGGGCCCGGTCCCGATCCGTAGGGGCCTGCAGCAGCAGAGCACAGCGGCGAATCAGTTCCCAGCCGAGGGCGATCGCCGCGATCGCGTAGAACCAGCCCGCCACTCCCAGGGGCCAGACGAGCAGCAGGCTGACCGGCAGCAGCAGCAGTGCATAGATCAGGGTCTGGCGGGCGGTGCGCTCCTCACCGACCACGCAGGGCAGCATCGGCACCCCAACGGCGGCATAGTCTTCACGGATCAGCAGAGCCAGAGCCCAGAAGTGGGGCGGCGTCCAGAGGCAGATGAGAGCGAACAGCACCCAGGCTGGCCAGTCAAGCCCCCCGGTGACGGCCGCCCAGCCCACCAGGGGCGGCACCGCTCCGGCGCTGCCGCCGAGAACGATGTTCTGGTCACTGTGGCGCTTCAGCCAGTGGGTGTAGACCAGCACGTAGAGGACAATGCCTGCCATCGCCAGCTGAGCGGCCAGGGGATTGGCCCCGAGACTGAGCAGGCTATAGCTGCCGCCCGCCAGGATCAGGGCAAAGGCCCAGGCGGAGCTCAGGGAGATGCGGCCGCTGGGCAGCGGTCGCTGGCGGGTGCGCTCCATCACCGCATCGATGTCGCGGTCGTAGATGCAGTTGAGGGTGTTGGCGGCCCCGGCGGCGCAGGCCCCGGCCACCAGGGTCAGGAGCAGCAACCGGGGATCGAGTCGCGACCCCGATGCCAACAGCATGCCGGCGGCGGTGGAAATCAGCAGCAGCAGGATGATCCGCGGTTTGGTCAGCTGCA
Organism: uncultured bacterium; assembly: GCA_963923365.1. Lineage (GTDB taxonomy): Bacteria > Cyanobacteriota > Cyanobacteriia > Synechococcales > Synechococcaceae > CAWUMD01. Next base: position 5,951 of record CAWUMD010000048.1, on the reverse strand, counting down.
GGTAGTCCCGCAGCCGGGCGGTGGCGGGGAGTAGGGGCGAGGCGACGATCATCCGGCGACCTCCGGTTGAGAAACAGGCAGACTGTGGTGCAGGCCCAGGGCCAGCAGCAGGGAAGCGGTCATCTGGTGGGCGACGGTGAGCGGTTCAATCTGCAGATGCCAGCGGAACATCCCCCAACCGAGCAGCAGTTGCAGCCCAAGCAGGGCGACCAGTCGCAGATCCTTCTGCTTCCAGGCCAGCAGCAGCACCAGCAGACTGACCGGTACCACGGTCCAGAGGTGGCTCGAGAGCACAGCGCAGAGGCGATCGCCCCCCAGGCACTGGTGCAACGCCCAACGGGAGCCCGTCAGGCCGCCCAGCAGGCACTGGGCGTAGATGGCCAGACTGGTGACCGCGGCCAGTGGGTCGACCGCGAGGATGGGGCCGCTCAGGGCGCGGCGCAGCCCCACCAGCAGAGTGAACAGCAGCAGGGCGGTGCCCAGGTGGGCGGTGACGATGTCGAAGCGCAGCAGTTGCGTGACGGTCAGGGCCCCCAGCCCCGCCTGCACGACCACCAGTAGCAGGGCCACCGTGGCCAGCCCCGGCAGCCCGCGGGGTAGCTGCGATCGCCACCACCAGGAGAGGCCGGTCAGCCCCAGAAGGCCCAGGCCCACCAGAGCGGCATCGAGGCGGTGAAACCATTCCAGAAACACCTGCAGATTCATCTGGGCCAGGGGGAGCCAGTGGCCGTAGCAGAGGGGCCAGTCCGGGCAGGCGAGCCCGGCGTTCATCACCCGGGTGGCGCAGCCCACCCCCATCAGCAGCCAGACGGCGATCGCCAGATGACCGCAGAGCCGGGCCAGGGTCTGGCGGGGATGAACCGGCGTGGTTGACGGCAGAACCAGCGTCATGACGGGAATTTTTCAACCGAGCTTAGCCAGGGCATCCGGCTTTGCTGCGATCGCACGGCGGATCTTCCATTTTTCTTCGGAAAGAACGTTAAGGAAAACAAAGGGGATCGGGGCAACCCGGACGGGCTACCGAGAATAGGCCAGCACTGTACGGGGTCCCACTGTGGTCATTCCTCGCAGCATCCTGACGATGCTGGTCGGCATTGCCCTCACCCTGATCAGCCTCTGGGTCGGTCGCAATCATGGTCTGATGCCGGTTGCCGCCTCCAGTGATGCTCCGCTGATCGACGGCCTGTTCGACACGATGATCACTATCGCCACTGGCCTGTTCCTGATCGTCCAGGGGGTGCTCATCTATGCCGTCTGGCGCTACCGTCGTCGTCCCGGTGAGACCGGTGACCCGGAACCGGTGGAGGGGAACCTCGCTCTGGAGGCGCTCTGGACCGCCATTCCGGTGGTGATCGTCTTCGGACTGTCGATCTACAGCTTCGATGTCTACCAGCGTATGGGCGGGCTGTCGGTCGGCCACGGCGGCGGCCACAGCCACCACCATGAGATGGCCGGGATGGACCCGGCTCAGCCCCGAATCTCCGCAGGGTTGGGGGAAGCCCAGGGGATGACCCCGGCCCTGACCATCGACGTCAAGGGCCTGCAGTTCGCCTGGCTGTTCACCTATCCCGACGCGGGCATCGTCTCGGGAGAGCTGCACCTGCCGGTAGATCAGGAGGTGCTGCTGAACATCGAGGCGATGGATGTGATCCACTCCTTCTGGGTGCCTCAGTTCCGGCTCAAGCAGGATGCCATCCCCGGTGAGCGCACCCAGTTGCGTTTACGACCGACCCGGACCGGCAGCTTCCCGGTGGTCTGTGCCGAACTCTGCGGCAGCTACCACGGTGGCATGCGCACGACGGTGCTGGTGCAGACGGCCGAAGAGTACCAGACCTGGCTGCAGGACCAGATTGCCCAGCAGACAGCCAGCCTGCCGGTCACCCCGGATCGGCTCCATCAGGTCGTGGCTGCCCACGGTCTCCAGGTGGAGGCCCAGCACCTCCATCACCTGGAGCCGAACAGCCTGGCCCATCTCCCCGTGAGGACTGATTCATGACCGGTAGCGTCGCCACTCCCCAGCCTGCGCAGCAGCGACCGGCCTGGCTGGAGTATTTCGGCTTCAGCCTCGACCACAAGGTGATCGGCATTCAGTACCTGGTGCTGACCTTCATCTTCTACCTGATCGGTGGTGTGCTGGCGGTGCTGGTGCGGGCCGAACTCTTTACGCCTGCCTCGGACTTCGTCAGCCGCGAACTCTACAACCAGCTGTTCACGGTCCACGCCACGGTGATGATCTTTCTCTGGATCGTCCCGGCGGGCAGCGGGGCCTTCGGCAACTATCTGATCCCGCTGATGGTGGGGGCTCGGGATATGGCCTTTCCCCGGCTGAATGCGATCGCCTTCTGGCTGCTGCCCCCCGCCGGGCTGCTGCTGATTGCCAGCTTCTTCTTCGAGGCGCCCAGTGCCGGTTGGACCAGCTACCCGCCCCTGAGTCTGGTCTCGGGCAAGACCGGGGAGCTGATCTGGATTCTCAGCGTGCTGCTGCTGGGCACGTCCTCCATCCTCGGGGGGATCAACTTCGCCACCACGATTCTGAAGATGCGCCGTCCGGGGCTGGGCCTGAACCAGATGCCCCTGTTCTGCTGGGCGATGCTGGCTACCTCGGGGATGATCATCCTGTCCACGCCGGTGCTGGCAGGGGCCCTGATCCTGCTCAGTTTCGACCTGATGGTGGGGACCAGCTTCTTCAACCCCACCGGGGGTGGGAACCCCATCGTCTACCAGCATTTGTTCTGGTTCTATTCCCACCCGGCGGTCTACATCATGATCCTGCCGATCTTCGGGATGATCTCGGAGATCCTGCCGGTGCATGCCCGCAAGCCAATCTTCGGTTACAAGGCGATCGCCTACTCCAGCCTGGCGATCACCGTCCTCAGCCTGATCGTCTGGGCGCACCACATGTTCACCAGCGGCACCCCCCCCTGGCTGCGCATGTTCTTCATGATTGCCACGATGGTGATTGCCGTGCCCACCGGCATCAAGGTCTTCAGCTGGATCGCCACCCTCTGGGGCGGTCGCTTCCGGCTGACCAGCGCTCTGCTGTTCGCCGCCGGGTTCATCAGCATGTTCGTGATCGGTGGTCTCAGCGGCATCATGCTCGCCTCGGTGCCCGTCGACATCCACGTCCACGACACCTACTTCGTGGTTGCCCACTTCCACTACGTGCTGTTCGGGGGCAGTGTCTTCGGTCTCTACGCTGGGATGTACCACTGGTTCCCGAAGATGACCGGCCGCATGCTCAACGAGACGCTGGGGGCGGTTCACTTCTGGATGACCCTGATCGGCTTCAACCTCTGCTTCCTGCCGATGCACTGGCTGGGTCTGCAGGGGATGCCGCGGCGGGTGGCGGAGTACGATCCCCAGTTCGCGGGCATCAATCAGCTGTGCACCATCGGGTCGATCATCCTGGCGCTCTCGACCCTGCCCTTCCTCTGGAATGCCGTCCAGAGCTGGATTGCGGGTCCCAAGGCCCCGGCCAATCCCTGGGGTGGCCTCACCCCCGAGTGGCTGACCAGTTCACCGCCGCCGGTTGAGAACTGGCCCGGCGATGCGCCGCTGGTGCTTAAGCCCTACGGTTACGGGGAATCCGCCAGCGAGTCGAGCGCTGCTGTTTGAACCGCTGACTCCCCCGCCTCTTGGGCGAGCCGGTGATGCTCAGGGTGTGGGATGGCGATCCGCCCAGGTCAGGGCTACGGCAATCCGGGCCAGCTGTCGCTCGTGGGGATAGATCAGGTAGCGGGTCTGCCAGTTCGGGCGGAACTTGGCCTTGAAGCTGTGCAGTCCCTGGAAGCGGTAGATCGGCTCCAGGTGCCGGTAGACGGCACCCAGGCCCCGCTCCAGAACCCGGCGATCGCCCCGCTGCTCCCCGACTCCCGCCAGCACCGACAGACCGAGACTAAACTGCCGCCAGCCCCGCTCCCGGGCCTCCTGCAGGACCTGCAGGATCAGGAATTCCATGCCGCCATTGGGGCAACCGGGGCCACGCCGCATCAGGTCCAGTCCGAGCAGCCCCACCGCCGGAACCGGGGTCAGTCCGAGGAAGGCGATCGCCCGTCCTTGTGCATCCCGCAGCACCGCCAGGTGCTGATGGCGCAGCCAGCGGGCCTCGAAGCTGCCGACGGAGAATCCCCGTTCGCCGCCGTTCTCCCGCAGCCAGACCTGGCTGATCGGTCGTAGTTCCTCCAGCAGCGCTGGACCTGCCGGGGCCGTTACCCAATCCACTCGACAGCCGCGTCGGGTCTGCTGGCTGAGGGTGTTACGCAGCCGCTTCGCCTCTGGCCCCTGCAGGGTGAACCCCTCGAGATCCACCAGTGCCTCCTGGCCGATGGGCAGCGATCGCTGCCCCAGGCTGCGGTACTCGCCGAGGCTGGTCTCGGGAACCTGATAGAAGGCCGGAATCCAGTCGTTGCGATCGCAGAACAGCAGAAACCGGCGCACCATGGCCTGCCGCTGCTGCGGTGGGCCGATCGGATCCCCCAGCACCAGCGCCACCCGGTTCTCGACCCGGTAGGCGATCAGGGCTGAATCCTCCCGGAACCAGTCCTTATCCGGTAGCAGGGCCATCGGCGCGATCGCCGTTTCCCCCCAGCGCTGCACCAGCTCCCGGCAGTGGCGCCGTTCCTCCGGTGGGGCCTGGTCCAGCTTCAGTACAGGGCGCAGCAGCAGCCCCAGAGTGCCGATGCAGGCGCCTAGCCCGACCATGAACAGCGAGTCGCTGAACAGTTCCGCCGCCGGACTGTTCTGGGGTAGGGGGGAGGGTTCGAAGTTGAGCACCACCTCCAGCACCTCGCCGGGCAGGCGCAGGGGGTTGAGGCGATCGCCACTGCGGTAGGCCAGCACTGAGAAACCGAGGATGCCGTAGACCAGGCTGAAGCCCAGTGCCCCCAGCAGCAGTTTCAGACCCCGGCGCAGGGACTGGGGATCGCTGCGGGCGGTGAACCAGGGACGCAGTCGCAGCAGCAGTCCCGTCACTGCCAGGGCCAGAAGCACCTGAAGGGTCCGTTCATGGTGCTGCAGATGCCAGCCTAGAGAGGTGAGGGCGATCGCCAGGGTCAGGCTCCAGGCAACCTGCTTGCGACGCAGCAGATAGCCCGCCAGCAGCACCAGGACGAAACCGGTGAGCGCGGTAGCGGCATGGCCGTAGATGCGCCCCACCAGGCTGAGGTGAGTCGCCAGCCAGGATTGGGGGACAAGGTGTGGACCGCTCAGCCCGTCACGGATATTCAGTAGCCCCAGCAGGGCCGTCGACAGGGCCAGCACCCGCAGCCAGCCTGTGGGGCGAGGGAGAAGGAGATCGCAGGAGGAGCCGGGCACAGGCAGTCTGTGGACACGTACAGGCCAGCGCCCCCAGCCTATCAGCCGGCCCACGTCGCCGACGTGGGCCGGCCGCAGAGGTGGTCAGCTGGAAATCAGCGGATAAATGCGGCGCTGGTAGATCGCTTCGTGCAGGGCGCTGTCTTCCATATATTCCAGAATCCGGGCCGGGTAGTCGGCCTTGCCGTTGTGGAGTAGGGCGATCAGGGCCATGCGCCGGGCATCGCGATAGCCGTGGCTGATGGTCAGGGGGCGGTTGACCGGGATGCCGAGCATCGTCTGGATGCGCCGGACTTTGAGGGCCAGGGTGCGGATATTGTTTTCGGGATCCGACAGGTAGGCCTGGGCTCGCGCCTGGTAGTTGGGGTCGCGGTCCGGATCGGCCGCCAGCCGCCCCTGCTGGCGCAGTTCGTCCACGCTCAGCTGGGCCAGGCCGATGGTCTTGCCGATCCCCAGGCTGACCAGCAGGTCATCGCCCGGTTTGACGTGATTGATCTCATCAAAGAGGATGGCAGCCAGGAACATCGGATTCACCTGTTCCTCGTGCGCCACCTGGAGAATGGTGCCGCGGTGCTGGGCGATCAGATCCAGGGTCTGCTCCCGCCGCAGCGGGAAGCGATCGAGCTGCTCGGTTACCC
>CAWUMD010000047.1:0-12934 GCA_963923365.1 uncultured bacterium | reverse complement strand
TTTGAACGAGGTCACTTAAAATCGCCGTTCGCACTTAAAATCCCCGCCCCGAGGCGGATCGGGCTTCCTCCCGATTCCCCCTGACGTCTCCGTCGAGTCATCCCGGTCTCAGGGGGGATGTTTGAGTCCGATGTCTGGGTTTGGCGATCGCGGCGTTGTCGCGGGGATCGGCAGCGCGATAGAATCGTGAAGCTTGGGTATTTCTACTCAGCGACGAGAATTTCGCCGCCGTTGTCGAACGCCTGGGCATTGAACCGGCTCCGCTTCAGTGTGAAGTGACGATGACGAGCGAAACGTTTCCCTGGCTCACCGCCATTGTGGCCCTGCCGCTGCTGGCAGCCCTCCCGATTCCCCTGATCCCCGACAAACAGGGGCGTACGATCCGCTGGTATTCCCTGTTCGTGGGACTGGCGGACTTCATCCTGATGGTCTTCGCCTTCCACCAGCACTACGACTTTTCCCAGTCGGGGCTGCAGATGCAGGAGGTGATCCCCTGGGTGCCGCAGCTGGGCCTCAATTGGTCCGTGGCGGTGGACGGGCTGTCGATGCCGATGGTGCTGCTGACCGGGCTGGTCACCACCCTGGCGATTCTGGCCTCCTGGAACATCACGGTGAAACCGAAGCTGTTCCACTTCCTGATGCTGCTGATGTACAGCGCACAGATCGCCGTCTTCGTCGCCCAGGACCTGCTGCTGTTCTTCGTGGTCTGGGAACTGGAGCTGGTTCCGGTCTACCTGCTGATCTCCATCTGGGGTGGCAAGAAGCGTCAGTACGCCGCCACCAAGTTCATCCTCTACACGGCCCTGGCGTCGCTGTTCATCCTCGTTGGCGCCCTGGCCATGGCCTTCACCGGCGGCCAGTTCACCTTCGACATGGCCGCCCTGGGGGCCAAGCACTACAGCGCCTGGCTGCAGACGCTGCTCTACATCGGTTTCCTGATCTCCTTCGGCGTCAAGCTGTCGGTCTTCCCCTTCCACACCTGGCTGCCGGATGCCCACGGTGAGGCAAACGCCCCCGGTTCGATGCTGCTGGCCGGCATTCTGCTGAAGATGGGTGGCTACGGGCTGCTGCGTATGAACGTGCAGATGCTGCCCGAGGCCCACGTCAGCTTCGCCCCGGCGATCGCCATCCTCGGGGTGGTCAACATCGTCTACGGCGCCCTCAATGCCTTTGCCCAGGACAACCTGAAGCGGCGCATCGCCTACAGCTCGATTTCCCACATGGGCTTCGTGATGCTGGGCATTGCCGCCTACAACAGCCTCGGCCTCAACGGCGTGATGCTGCAGATGATCTCCCACGGTCTGATTGCCGCGGCGATGTTCTTCCTGGCCGGGGTGGCCTACGAGCGCACCCACACCCTGTCGATTCCCGATATGGGTGGCCTGGGCAAGAAGATGCCGATCACCTTCGCCCTGTTTACCGTGGTCGCCATGGCTTCCCTGGCCCTGCCCGGCATGAGCGGCTTCGTCAGTGAGCTGACCATCTTCCTGGGCTTCACCCAGAGCGGTTACAGCCTCCCCTTCCGCACCGTGACGATCATCCTGGCCGGGGTAGGTCTGGTGCTGACGCCGATGTACCTGCTGTCGCTCACCCGTCGCGTCTTCTTCGGGGCCACGAACGCCCAGATTGATGACATCTTCAGCGATGCCAAGCCCCGCGAGCTGTTCATTGCCTTCTGCCTGCTGGTGCCGACCCTGATGATCGGCTTCTATCCCAAGTGGACGATGGGTCTCTACGACGCCACCACCGTGGCTCTGGCCCAGACGGTGCAGGCGAACGCACCGGTACTGGCCTCCGCTCCGGGGACGCTGGTCTCCAGCCTGGACGCACCGACCCTCGACTAGGGTCCACGTCCGTCACGATTGCAAATGCGAGCAGCGTGGGCTGAGCCTGCGCTGCTCGTCTGCTGTTTCAGGGTTTGCGTTGAGATGTCTGTGCGTTTTCCGGCGGAATGGGAGTCCCAGTCCGGGGTGCTGATGGCCTGGCCCCACGCCGACACCGATTGGGCCTACATGCTGGAGACGGTCGAGGACTGCTTCAGCCGGATTGTGGCGGCGATCGCCCGCTTCGAGCCGGTGCTGCTGGTGGTGCCCGGGTCAGCACCAATGCGGGAGCGGCTGGCCACTACCGGGGCGGACCTGGGGCGGGTGCAGTTCGCCGAACTGCCCAATAACGACACCTGGGCCCGGGACTTCGGGCCGATCACCGTCGAGGTGGACGGTGTGCCCCGGTTGCTAGACTTCGGCTTCAACGGTTGGGGTCTGAAGTTCCGGGCCAACCACGACAACCGGATCACCGCCCGCCTGCAGGAGCAGGGCTGGTTTGGAGACTGCGATCGCCGCACCGTCGGGCTGATCTTCGAGGGTGGCAGCATCGAGAGCGATGGTGCCGGAACCCTGCTGACCACGAGCGAGTGTCTGCTGGAGGCCAATCGCAACCCCCACCTCAGCCAGAGCGAGATTGAGACGAAGCTGCTGGATCTGCTCGGGGCCAAGCGTCTGCTCTGGCTCGATCACGGCGCTCTGGAGGGGGATGACACCGACAGCCACATCGATACCCTGGCGCGGCTGGCCCCCGACGACACCCTGGTTTATCAGGGCTGCCAGGATCCGGGTGACAGTCATTACCCCGAACTGCAGGCCATGGCCCGCCAGCTGGCGGGCTTCCGCACCGCCACCGGAGATCCCTACCGGCTGATCGAACTGCCCTGGCCCCAGGCCCGCTTCGACGAGGAGGGCCAGCGGTTGCCCGCCACCTACGCCAACTATCTGGTCGTGAATGGGGCCGTGCTGGTGCCCACCTACGATGACCCGGCGGATGCAGCCGCCCTGGCGGCGATCGCCCGTGCCTTCCCGGATCGGCAGATCGTCGGTGTCGACTGCTGCGCCCTGGTGGAGCAGCACGGTTCCCTGCACTGCGTCACCATGCAGCTCCCCGCCGGGGTGCTGGCGCCCCGATAATCAACCCCGGAGTCTTCCGCTGTCGCCATGTCTGCTTCCCTGAACGTTGCTCTGCTGCAGTTGTCCTTCACCGACCAGCGCGATCGCGATCGCGCCCACGTGGCTGAGCGGGTGCGGGCAGCGGTCGCCGCCGGGGCGAAGCTGGTGGTGCTGCCGGAACTGCACGGCGGCTACTACTTCTGCCAGACCGAGGACACGACCCAGTTCGAGCGGGGTGAACCGATTCCCGGCCCCTCGACCGAGTTCTACGGCGCCCTGGCGGCGGAACTGGGAATTGTGCTGGTGGCCTCGCTGTTCGAGCGGCGGGCGCCGGGGCTCTATCACAACACTGCAGTCGTCTTCGAGACCGATGGGCGGATCGCGGGCAAGTACCGCAAGATGCACATCCCCGACGACCCCGGCTACTACGAGAAGTTCTACTTCACCCCGGGCGATCTCGGTTTCACCCCCATTGATACCTCCGTCGGACGGCTGGGAGTGCTGGTCTGCTGGGATCAGTGGTACCCCGAGGCGGCGCGGCTGATGGCCCTGGCCGGAGCCGAACTGCTGATTTACCCCACCGCCATCGGCTGGGACCCCAACGATACCCCCGAGGAGCAGGAGCGCCAGCGCCAGGCCTGGATGTTGGTGCAGCGGGGCCACGCCGTCGCCAACGGCCTACCGGTGATTGCGGTCAACCGGGTCGGCTTCGAGCCCTCCCCGGACCCGGCGGCGGCGGGCAGCCAATTCTGGGGCAGCAGCTTCGTGGCGGGCTGCCAGGGGGAACTGCTGGCCGAGGGCAACACGGCGACGGAGCAGACTCTGCACGTGTCGCTCGACCCGGTGCGCAGCGAGACCGTGCGCCGCATCTGGCCGTTCCTGCGCGATCGCCGCATCGATGCCTACGGCGATCTCACCCGCCGCTTCCGGGACTGACACGGGCAGTGCAGGGGATAGGCATCTGAGAGTCGGTCGCGGAACCAGCGAGGCTGGTATCGATCCAATGGTGAGGACCAGCGGGTGGGGTTTCATCGCCGTAATAGCGCAGGAAATTCTCCCAGTCCGCCAGTTTGGCGCGATCGCGGGGGTTACCCCGCGCCACCAGACGCCGATAGCGTTCCTGGCGATCGCAGTGCAGGTAGTGCAGCTCCACCGGGGCATTCAGCTGCTGGCTAAGTTGCGTGGGCCAGTCCGGGTCGCGTAGCTCCCGGGTGAAGGGGCCGACAATCACCACGCTCAGGTGGTCGAGGTTTTCGCTGGCGATCGCCAGCAGGGCCGCGTAGATCGGCTCCCGGAAGGCCTGCTTGTAGGTGGGGCTATCCCGGTCATCCGGATCCAGGCCCGCCAGGGTCAGGCCGGCCCGCACGACGGGTTCACTGGCAGTGTCGAGGTCGAGCAGCAGCGCGCCCCGCTGCCGGGCCAGGGTCCGTCCGTAGGTGCTCTTCCCGGCCCCCGGGGTACCGCAGACGATGTGCAGGGTCTGACAGGACATCAGGCGTCGGGCAGCGATCGCCGCAGTCCCAGGTAGGCACAGGGGCCAATCAGCGGCAGCGCCGTCAGCCCGATCAACCAGGGGCGATCATCGTGGCGGCGGGCCAGATCGTCACCCACCAGGGTCGGAAACAGCAGCGACAGGGCGCAGAAGTCGAGGCTCATCACGTGGATGAAGCGGCTGCCGTGGAACTGTCGCCCGTAGTCGGTCCAGTCACCCTGGGTCAGACCCCAGCCCAGCCCCAGCAAACTGGCCGCCAGTAGCCCCCATCCCAGCAGCGGCCGATTGAGGAAGCGCAGCCAGGGCGAGAGGGGCCCCTGGAAAGACGGGTTGGGTTGCCGCAGCGCCAGGTAGGGCAGCAGGGCAAAGGCCCCGAAGGCGAAACTCGCCCCGGCGAAGGGCCAGGCCGGAACTTTCTGGCCCCGCCCGTCGAAGTAGAGGATGGCGGCGTAGGCGAAGGGCCAGAGGCCCATCAGGTTGAACAGCGCCACCACCAGGGGATTAAGTCCCTGCCAGCGGCCGGTACTCAGACGCACGATCAGATCCAGGGTGCCGGGGTCATCCGACGGTGCCCCCAGCATCGCGTAGCCGACCAGGCCCAGCCAGAGGCCCCCGAACACCAGCATCCGGGTCATCTAATTCAGTGGTCCGTTGCTGAGGACTGTGACCACCGGTGGCAGATCCGTAGTCACCTGGACCACGGTCCGCACCGAGGGCGGCTGATTGGCTTCCTGCCAGCCCGGGGCACCCCCGACGAAGTTGAAGGTGAAAACCTGCTGCTGGTCATCAAACTGATAGGGGGCATTCACCGAAGGACCATACATGATCTTGTCCGGCCGGTAGTTGGAGAGGCCGCCATTGGCATTGATGGCCGCATCCCGAGCCAGGTTCTGCGCTCGGTTCAGGGCAATGGTGTAGTTGAGCGTCCCGGGATAGAGCGGGTTGCTGTTGGCCTGGGCAATCCGGCAGTCACCGGGGCCGCAGGCCTGCACCGGTACCGCGGGCAGACTGGCTGCCCCCAGCAGTGCCAGCGTCAGAGTTCGTGCGATCAGAAGGCCTGCACCCATTCGGTCACCTCGTACTCGGTCCAGATGCCATTCTGCCAGTAGGGGTCCGACTCCACGAGGGCTCTCACGGCAGCTTCACTTTCGGCTTCGTAGATGCCGAAGACCCGGGTGACATCGGCGGTCGGGCCGAGGGTAACCAGCACTCCATCCGCCTTCTGCCGGGCCAGCCCGGCCAGATGGGCCTCCCGGTGGGGCACCCGCTTTTCGAGCACATCGGGGCAGTAGCGGCCCCACATCACGTACTTGGTCATGGTTGCAGTCTCCTAGGCGATTGCGGCTTTCAGTTCGGCACAGAAGCGACCGACGGCTTCGGCACCTTCGTCGTTCAGCTTCTTGACGATGGCGGAACCGACGATCACGCCGTCAGCTCCCCAGCTGCGCATCTGCTTCGCCTGGTCGGCATCGGAAATCCCGAAGCCGACCCCGATTGGTTTGTCGGTGGACTGGCGCAGATTGGTGAGGATGTCACTGACCCGACTCTGGATCTCCTGACGCATACCGGTCACCCCGGTAACGCTGACCAGGTAGATGAAGCCCTGGGCCTGGGCGGCGATCGCATCAATGCGTTCCTGACTGCTGGTGGGCGCCACCAGCAGCACCAGATCGAGATCACGGGCGGCGGCGGCGCGGCGTAGCTGCTCGGATTCCTCCAGGGGCAGGTCCGGCACCACCAGCCCGGCAGCCCCAGCGGCAGCCACCTGATCGAGGAAGGTGTCGACCCCGCGCTTGAGGATCGGGTTGTAGTAGGTGAACAGAACAATCGGCGCCTGCAGCTGCGGCCTGAGGCGGTTGACCAGGGCCAGCACGTCATCCAGGGTGGTGCCCTTCTCCAGAGCGCGGGTGGCCGCCGCCTGAATCACCGGCCCGTCCGCCAGCGGATCGGAGTAGGGAACCCCCAGTTCGATGATGTCGGCCCCGTTGCGGTCCAGCTGCAGCAGCGCCGCTTCGGTGGTAGCCAGATCCGGGTCTCCGGCGGTGATGAAGGGAATCAGCGCACAGTCGCCACGGCTGCGCAGCTGGGCAAAACGGTCGGAGATCGCGGTCATGCGGGCCAGAGGATGGATACCAGGGATCTATCTTAGTCCTGGCCGGGGGAGGAACCCGACTGGGACTGGCGCTCGGCCTCCACTTCCGCCTGCAGGGCCGCCAGTTCCTCAGGGGTCATTTCCTCGAGGCGCTTGCGCATCACCGCATCCTCGTAGTCGCGGATCTGATCCCCGAGGGTCATCTGCTTGGTCAGCACCCGGAAGACGTAGGTGCTCACCCAGGCCAGTACCGCGCCCACCAGGACAACTTGACTCCAGATCCCGGCATCAAGACTATCCAGACCGGTGTTCTGGAGCAGCCAGTAGACCAGCCCGCCGCCACCGAAGACGCCAAGGCCAATGAGCAGAATGTCGATGCGTCGCAAGGATCTAGGCCTCAATCACCCGGGGCTGGGGCCGCAGGTTGATGAAGGGGCTCAGCAGCAGCATGCCGGGAAAGAAGAAAAAGACCAGGAAGTACATGAAGAATCGCTCCCAGGACCCAGCGGTATAGAAGCGCTTGTTCAGGTACAGGAAGACCAGCGCCGGTATCACCAGCAGGAACGCACCGGCCAGGGCCAGATAGAGGGCAGCGACAATCAGCGTCATACCGTGTCTCGGTCGGGGCCGGGGTTTACCCAGCGCGAACGACCATCATTGTATTGCACTCATTCCAAGGAGGTGGTGGAATGGGAGGCGCCCGGGGGTATGGCGGAATTGGTAGACGCCTCCGACTTAAAATCGGCTGACCTTAACCGGTCGTGGGGGTTCAAGTCCCCCTATCCCCATCCCGCTCCGATTGCCGTTTTGCCCAGGCCCGCAGGGCAGCCTGGCGCACCTGCTCCAGGGGCAGCCCGTGCTGGCGGGCGATCGCCGCGCAGTCCTCGTACTCCGGCTGCACCTGCCGGGGCGCGGCGGGGTCGCCGGAGACCTTGAGCACCACGTCGCCCCAGTCGGTCGTCACCCGTTCCAGGGTGCGGGGCAACGCCCGTCGCTGCTGCAGCTGGCGACGAATGCCGATGGTGGGCGTCTCGCGGAACAGAATCTCCTCCAGCGCGGCGATCTGAGTCGGGTCGCAGATCACCGTCAGCAGCTGACCCAGACGTCCCTTCTTCATCGTCACCGGCTGGCTGAAGCAGTCCCGGGCTCCAGCCGCCAGCAACTGCTCGCAGGCGTAGGCCAGCCGCTGGCCGTCACCATCATCAATCTGGGTTTCGAGCACGGCCACGGTCTCCAGTTCAGGCTCGGCTGCCGCCTCCCCGACCCACAGCCGCAGCAGGTTGGGGATCGGCAGATCCCAGCCCCCGGCCCCGAGACCAATCCGCTCCAGGGTCAGGGCCGGGGGCGGACCGAAGCTGCAGGCCAGGGCGCAGGCGATCGCCGCCCCCGTGGGCGTCACCAGTTCCTTTTCGATGCCGTTGCTGTAGAGCGGCACCTGACGGCGGACACAGAGCTGCAGCACCGCCGGGGCCGGGACCGGCAGCAGGCCGTGGGCCGCCCGCACCGTGCCACCGCCACTGGGTAGAGCCGAGCAGTGAAGTGTCTCGATCCCCAGCCAGTCGAGGCCGATGGCGGTGCCGACGATGTCCACCAGGGCATCCACCGCCCCCACCTCATGGAAGTGGACCTGCTCGATCGGCAGGCCATGCACCGCCGCCTCCGCCGCCGCCAGTTCCCGGAAGATCGCCAGACTGCGGGCCTCTGCACCAGGGCTGAGCCCTGCTACCCGGATCATTGCCTCAATCGTCGGTAGGCCCCGGTGGTGATGGTCATGGCCGTGGGTCAGCTGCACCCGCACCCGGGTCGCCATCTGGCCCTGCTTCGGGGCCCGCTCCACCGCCAGGGTGAACTCGCCGTCCAGACCCAGCCCCCGCAGCCCCTGCTCGATCGCTGACTGCGGCACCCCCGCATCGAGCAGAGCACCCAGGCACATATCCCCGGCGATGCCACTGGGACAGTCAAGGTAGGCGATGCGAGTCATGGGGGCTCCGGCGGGGTTTTCCCTACTGTAAAGAGCATGGAAACCCGCATCCCACCCCATCGCTGCTTCGACCGGCTCACCTGGCCCGAGGTGGCCGCCCTGCCCCCTGAGGCCATGTTCGTCCAGCCCCTGGGGGCAACCGAGCAGCACGGCCATCACCTGCCCCTGGCAGTCGACACGATGCTGACCGAAGCGGTGCTGGCCGCCGCCCTGGCCCAACTGCCGGAGGACGCCCCAGTCTATGTGCTGCCCGCCCTGGCCTACGGCAAATCCAATGAGCACCGGGCCTTCCCCGGCACGATCAGCCTCAGCGCCACGACGCTGCTGGCGCTGCTGATGGACCTGGGCGAGAGTCTGGCAGTGGCGGGCTGCCGCAAGCTGCTGCTGCTCAACGGCCACGGTGGCCAGCCCCAGGTCTGCGAGATCGCTGCCACGGATATCCATGACCGTCATCCGGAGCTCTGGGTCTTCCCGCACTTCCTCTGGCGGGCGCCCCACCCCGGCAAGACGCTGATCAGCCCCACCGAGGCCCGCCTGGGCATGCACGCCGGAGACCTGGAGACCAGCCTGATGCTGGCGATCGCCCCCGACAGTGTCCGCTGCGATCGCCTCCGCACCGAATACCCGCCGGAACCGGGGCAGGTCGGAGCCAAGGGCCCCCTCAGCTACAGCTGGCGCACCCAGGACCTGAGCACCAGCGGCGTGATCGGTGATGCCACTACCGCCAGCCGGGAGAAGGGCGAGGCCATCCTGGCCGGACTGGCCAGCGGCTGGGCCGAGCTGCTGCGGGAATTACTGGTCTGGACGCCACCCACTGTGCGCCAGATCACCCATCCCGACCAGCTGGAGGAAGGTCGGCGATAGGATGAGGGTTTGCCCGGATTGACGAGGATCCCGCTGTGACCCAATGGATTGATGAGGTGTTCGAGGATAACGTCCGCTTCGGTCTGGCGGGCGAGACTCTAGTCGAACAGCAAAGTCCCTTCCAGAAGGTGACGGTGATCCGCAGCGATCGCTTCGGCAACGCCCTACTGCTTGACGACTGCTGGATGACCGCCGAGCAGTCCGAGAAGAACTACCACGAGATGATCGTCCACCCGCCCCTGACCACCGCCGAATCGATCGAGCGGGTGCTGATTATCGGCGGCGGTGATGGTGGCACCGCCCGGGAGGTGCTGCGCTACCCCGAGGTGAAGCAGGTCGATCTGGTGGAGATCGACGAACTGGTGGTCCAGGTCTCGAAGCAGTACATGCCCGGCATCGGCGGCAGTGCCTGGAGTGATCCCCGCCTCAACCTGCGCATCCAGGACGGCATCGCCTTCGTCAACGAGGCCGAAACCGCCAGTTACGACGTGGTGCTGATCGACGGTTCCGACCCGGCCGGTCCGGCGGAAGGTCTATTCAACCACGCCTTCTACGCCCAGTGCCGCCGCATCCTCAAGGACGGCGGCACCTTCGCCACCCAGAGCGAATCCCCCGAAGCCTTCCGGGACGTTCACATCGAGACGGTCAGAGCCCTGCGGGAGGCCTTCGGCTACGCCGCTCCCTACTACGGCCCCGTCACGCTCTACCCGAGCGGCTGGTGGAGCTGGACCTACGCCAGCCCGACCCCCAACCGCAACCGCCAGCCCAATGAGGCGCGGCTGAGCTTCATCGAGGCTCAGACCGAAATCTTCAACCGCGACCTGCTGCAGTCGATGTTCGCCCAGCCGAATTTCATCCGACGCGCTCTGGCGTAATCACCGGAGGCTGGGGCTGGTCAGGTTTTCGCCAACCCCAGCGTTCCGCCCAGCCCTCGGCAAAGACGTAGAACACCGGCGTGATGTAGAGGGTGAGCAGTTGCGACAGCAGCAGCCCCCCGACCACCGCCAGCCCGAGGGGACGACGGGCCTCGGCCCCGGCACCCCAGCCGAGGGCGATCGGCAGACTACCGAACAGAGCCGCAAAGGTGGTCATCATGATGGGCCGGAAGCGGATCAGGGAGGCCTCATAGATGGCCCGCCGGGCTTTGATGCCCTGACGCCGCAGGGCGATCGCCACATCGACCATCATGATCCCGTTCTTCTTGACGATGCCAATCAGCAGGATCAGGCCGACGAAGCTGTAGAGGTTCAGCTCCGAGCCGCAGAGCAGCAGGGCCAGGAAGGCCCCCACCCCCGCCGAGGGCAGGCTGGTGAGGATGGTCAGCGGATGCAGGACATCCTCGTACAGGATCCCCAATACCAGGTAGATCACCAGCACCGCCGCCAGCAGCAGCCAGCCGAGATTACCCAGGGAATCCTGAAAGACCTGGGCTGTGCCCTGGAAACGGGTGGTGACGCTCGAGGGCAGCAGCCGCTGGGCCAGTGCCTCGATCTGGGGCGTCACATCACCGAGGGACACCCCCGGCTTGAGGTTGAAGGAAATCGTCGCGGCGGGCAACTGGCCGACATGGTTGATGCTGGCCAGGGTCGAGGCGGGCCGGACGGTGGCGATCGCATTCAGCGGCACCAGGGCTCCCTCCCGATTGCGGACCGAGAGCAGGTCCAGGGCCTCCGGCGTAGCCTGGATCCCCCGCTGCACCCCGGCAATCACGGCGTACTGGTTGTCCGGGGCGTAAATGGTCGACACCTGACGCTGGGCATAGGCATTCCCGAGGGCCGTTTCCACCTGGGTGGCATTCACTCCCAGGGAACTGGCCAGATCCCGGTCCACCTCGACCCGCAACTGCGGGGTGTTCAGCAGCAGGTCACTGTTCACGTCCTGCAGCCGGGGCAGTTTCCGCAGTGCCTCCTCCAGCTTCGGCGTCGCCTCGAGCAGCGGCCCGGGTTCGAGCGCCTGCAGGGTGAACTGATACTGGGCCTTGGTCTGCTGGCCCCCGAGGCTGATCGCGGGCGGATTCTGCAGGAAGGTGCGCAGCCCGGGCAGACCATTGAGCTGCCTGCGCAGTTTCTGCACCAGCTCATCGGCACTCAGAGGCCGCTCATGGCGGGGCTTGAGGCGAATGAACAGACGCCCGTTGCTGGCCGAGGCATTCGGGCCACCGGCCCCCACCGTCGAGTTCACCGCCGCCACGTTGGGATTCTTCAGCAGAATGCGGCTGAGCTTCTCGTGATAGCGGCTCATCTGTTCGAAGGTCACCCCCTGCCCGGCCTGGGTGGTGGCGGTGAGCTGGCCGTTGTCGATGTTGGGGATGAAGCCCTTGGGAACCGCCACCAGCAGCAGACCGGTGAGCACCAGCACCCCCAGGGACCCGGCCTGGACCCGGCGGGGATGCTGCAGGCACCAGCCGAGACTGCGGGCATAGAACTGCTGCAGCTGATCGAAGCGGCGATCGAACCAGGGCACCCCCCCATGCCCCTCCTTGGACGGCAGGGGCAGGAAGCGGGCACAGAGCATCGGCGTCAGGGTCAGCGAGACCAGACCGGAGATCAGGATGGCGATGCTGAGGGTGACCGCGAACTCCCGGAACAGGCGCCCGAGAATGCCGCCCATGAACAGCACCGGGATAAACACCGCCACCAGGGAAATCGTGATCGAGAGGATGGTGAAGGCAATCTCACCGGATCCGCGCAGGGCAGCCTGCTCACGGCTTTCCCCCAGCTCCATGCGCCGGACAATCGCCTCGAGCATGACGATGGCATCGTCGACCACGAACCCGACACTGAGGGTGAGGGCCATCAGCGAGAGGTTGTCGAGGGAGTAGCCCAGCAGGCGCATCACCCCGAAACTGCCCACCAGACTGAGGATGACGGCGGCGGCCGGAATCGCGGTGGTCCCCAGTCGCCCCAGGAACAGGAAGACCACCAGCACCACCAGCCCGATGGTGATCGCCAGGGTGACCTGGACGTCCTGCAGAGACTCCCGCACCGCCTCGGATCGATCGAACAGCACCTCGAGGTTGATGGCGGCAGGCATCTGCTCCCGGAACCGGGGCAGCAGCTCCCGGATGGCATCGACGATCGCCACCGTGTTCGTTCCCGGTTGCCGCTGAATGGCCAGAACGATGGATCGACGGCCGTTGTACCAGCTGGCCAGCTGATCGTTCTGGACACTGTCGCTGACCTCGGCCACATCCCCCAGCTTCACCGGCACGCCGTTGCGGGTGGTCAGCACCAGGGAACGGTAGCCAGCGGCATTGGTCAGTTGGCCGTCGCTTTCCACCACATAGGTCTGGCGGCGGCCGTAGAGGTTGCCCGTGGGCAGGTTGGCATTGCCGGAGGCGATCGCCTCGAAGGCCTCATCCAGACCGATGCCCTGGGAGGTCAGGGCCTGGGGGTCGAACTGGATGCGGACCGCATACTTCTGGGCCCCGAACACCTGCACCTGGGCGACCCCATCCAGACTGGAGAGCCGCTGGGCGATCAGGGTTTCCGCGTAACGGTCCACCTCCGATAGGGGCAGAACCGTCGAATTGAGCGACAGGTAGAAAATCGGCTGATCCGCCGGAT
>CAWUMD010000046.1:0-12983 GCA_963923365.1 uncultured bacterium | reverse complement strand
GCCGTCCGGGGGCAGGGTCTCCACCAGTTCGTCGAACTCGACCTCCTCCTCCATCCCCGGGGTGAAGTCCTCACGGGGGGCCTGCAGCCAGATGATTTCCCGGGCCGACACCGACAGGCGGTGGTTGTAGTGGCAGAGGCAGCGATCGCAGGTGAGGGTGACGATGGTCTCGACGTCCGCCGTCACCTCAAGGAAGTTGCCCCGGTGACTGGCTACCATCTGCCCCTGGACCGGCGTCAGCGTCTCCAGACCCGGCAGCGGATCATCAATGGCCCAGGTGCGGGTGCCATCCGGATGCTGGGCCAGATTCGGAAGATGAATCGGTTGCAGGGGAAATGCCGCCGTCATGATCGTCTAGTCCGGGGTTGCAGCACGAAGGGAAACCCGCAGGTAACGGTGGGGCTCACGGCCCTCACCCACGGCTTCCAGGTCCGGATGGCGATCGAAGAGTTGGTGCAGCTGCCGCCGTTCCGCAGAGGAGAGGTGCTCGATCCGCTGCTCCTGGCCGGTGCTACGCACCGTCTCGGCAACGGTATCCGCCAGGGTCATCAGTTCCGCCAGCCGCTGCTGCCGGTAGCCTGCCAGTTCCAGGGTGAAGGAGAGGTTCTCTTCCGGTTCCCGACCCAGATTGAGTTCCAGGTTGGCCAGGAACTGCATGGCATCGATCACCTCACCCCCCTGACCAATCAGGGTCTGGATGCGATCCGGGAACAGGGCCTGGTCCTCGATGGTCAGCCAGCCCTGCTGACCGATGGCCGCGTGGGGATCGGGCCGTAGTTCAGCCCCCACCCCCACCGGGCAGGCCATCAGGTCCAGCAGCTGGGTCAGCCAGCGCTGGCCACGCTCCAGTCGCGCCTGCAGTTCCATCAGCCTTTCTTCTTCTTGCCGGGCTCGAAGGGCAGGCGATCGCCACCGCTGGTCGCGGTTACGGTGATCGTCTGGTTCTTCTCCTGCTCATCCACCAGCTTCTGCAGGTTCTCCGGCAGGGGCTCGCGCATGAGGATGAAAGTCTGACCCGTCTGGAAGAGGTTGGCCACGACCATGTACATCAGCACCCCGGCGGGCAGCGGGAAGAACAGGAACATCCCGGTGAAGATCACGGGAGTGATCTTGTTCACCTGCTCCTGCTGGGGATTGGCGGAGGGGCCACCACCACTGGACAGCTGCTGGCTGACGTAGAGGCTGATGCCGAAGCCGGCGATCAGAGCGATCACATCCCAGTTGATGCTGCCATCGGGAGCGGTGGTGCCAACACTACCCAGGGCCTTGATGAACAGGAAGCCCTTGTCGGCGGCCAGACCAGGAATCGCGCCCTGGAGGGTGACATCCCCGGCGGCCAGCGCGGTGACGTTGCCCTGGTCATCGACGGAAACCTTATCGGCACCCTTGAGCACGGTCCAGTGCGGGGTCAGCTGAGCACCATCGGCGGTCAGCAGGCTGGCGAAGGGCGTGCCATCGGGAGCCTCGAAGCTGATCTGGGCAGACTCGCCCACGCCCAGCTGGGTTCCGGCGGGCAGGCTGGCCTGGACCTTGTAGTGCACCCCGTCGGCCACAAAGATGTTCTGGGGCTTGGTGGCGAAGGCCCGGGGCTGAACCTGGGCGATCTTGTCCTGGGGCAGGATCTGCAGGTTGACGGTGAAATTGGCGTCGGAGAACGGCGATCCCCGCAGGGTGGCGAACAGAGCGAACAGGATCGGCATCTGCAGCAGCAGCGGGAAGCAGCCGGCCAGGGGGTTACCGAATTCCTTGAACAGCCCCGCCATCTCCTCCTGCATCTTGGTCGGATCGTTGGCGTAGCGCTCCCGGATTTCCTGCTGGCGCTTCTGCATCAGCGGGTTGGCAATCCGCATGCGACGGGCGTTGCGGATCGCTCCGGCGCTGAGGGGAAAGAGTGCGAAGCGGATCACCAGGGTGAGGGCGATGATCGCCAGGCCGTAGCTGGGCACCAATCCATAGAAGAAATCCAGGATGGGCAACATCACGTTGCTGGAAAGAAAGCCGATACCGAAATCCATGCGATTGCGCCGGAAACGCTCTCCGAAAGACAAGGGTCCGGACCTGAGCCCGAACCCTTCTCACTCTACCGGATATCCAGGCGACCCCTAGGCTGCCTTGGCGTCCGCCGGGCTGGCCTTGGTGGCGCCGCTGGCCTCCATACGCTCTTTGATGTAGGCCACGGTCTCGCGGAAGTTAGGCACCGAGCGCATCTCCAGACGAGAGCCGTCCTTGAGGAAGAGGGCAATGTCGCCCCAGGCACCCAAGCCGCGGGGGACGCTGTTCACCGCCGAAATCTCGGAATAGATCACCTCGGTGCGGGTCTGTCCCAGCCAGCCCCCGGTGACGGCAATGCGGCGGCTGGTGATCCGGAAGCGCAGCCAGAGCTTGCGCACCAGAGAGCCGATCAGCACCGGCAGGCCCACCAGAGTAAGGCCGAAGAGGATGCCGACAATCAGGTCGCCGGGGTGGGGACCGCCTTCGTAGTAAACGTCTTCAGTGATCGCCATCGAGGATGTTTGCTTTGACGAGGAGTTCTTCCAATTCTCGCAAAATCTGCCCGTAGTCGCAGTCGAGGGCAGCGGGCCGCACGGTGATCACGCAGCGGTAGCCGGGCTGAAGGCGAGGCCGCAGACCGATTAGGGCGGCATGAATCCGACGGCGGAGGCGATTACGGCGCACAGCGCGCTTGTGGACCTTGGTACTGACCACAACGCCGAAGCAGCTGGGCAGACCATCACCTTCCCGGGTCTGGTAGCGAAGCAAAAAGTGAGGGGTCGACAGTCGGCGACCCCTCTCGTAGATGGCCTTGAAGGCCCGTCGTTCCCGAAGTCGGTGGTTCTGGGGGAGGGCCATGCACTCCCACCCGCGACCTAGACGGCGAGACGGTGACGACCCTTGTCGCGGCGGGCGTTGAGAACGCGGCGACCGGTCGCGGAGCGCATACGGGCACGGAAGCCGGAGGTGCGCTTCCGCTTACGGTTGGTGCCCCCGAGGGTGCGCTTGGTCATGATTGACTCCAGACAGCCAGTAAATTCGACACAAATAAGAATTCTATCACTGCCCGCCAGCGGAATCAGTTGTTCTCGATCGTGATCAGCCAGCTGCCCACATATTTGGAGAGCGGCAGATCACCGGGGGAGATGATGCTGGCATTGAACTGCAGCATGCCGGGATTGCTGGGGTTGATCATGCTGTCGAAGACCACCCCAACCGTGGTACCGGCCGGAATCGGCTTGGCCGGGAAGAAGTCAATGCGACCATTGTCCCGGTCGATCTCCACCGAGGAGAGGGGCACATCCTCTTCACAGCGGGTGCGGGCCAGCACGCCTCCGGCATTACAGAGCTTCAGCTTGACGGCACTGTTATCGAAGCGCCCGGCGAAATAGGCCGGATAGGTGACACTCACCTGAATAGCAGCCACGTCCAGCTCCTTGCCCGGCAGGATCATCATCCAGGTGTCGAGGGCATTGGTGCGGCCGGAGTTGAGAATGTATTTCAGTTCCTTGAACCCGCCCTCATTGCCGTTCCAGCGCAGGGTCAGGCCAGGCAGACCCTGGGCGACAGCGGGTTGGGGCAGGGCCATCGGCATCAGGCTACCGGCGAACCCGGACAGGGCCAGGGCGGCGAGCGTTCGGGAAGCGAGCATAGCGGAAGCGGGAATGAACTGTGGCCCATTATGACGGCCCGCCGGTCTCCTCGGTTCCCACAGGGACGGCCCCCGAACCGTCCCAGGACAGCGAAAACGGCAGGCTCCGAAGAACCTGCCGTTTCCTATCGACCGCAACGCCGTCTTACCTCAGATTTCGACCTGGAGTTACCAGGGGGGTGCTCAAGAAGTGCGCCTATGGTTTCCGGGTCAGGCCCGGTCTACCGCAGCGAACCGCAGAACTCCCAGCTTCGAAAAGGTATAGATCAAAAAACATTGTTGGCAGGCACCAACGTCGAAGCCGATGGGGCCATTCTAGCCAGCCCCGCCAATCTCAGCCATCCCCCCGCCAGATGGTCTCCACCTGATCCGCCAGAGCATAGGCCTGGCGACGGCAGTCCGACGCCGTCGGACCCGTCAGCTCGAGGGTGATATGGCCGAGCTTGCGACCCGGGCGAGCCTGGTTCTTGCCATACCAGTAGAGATGGGCACCGGGCAGGGCCGCCAGCTGGGCCCGGATGGCGGCGTAGTCGCTGTCGCGGCTCTCATAGCCCAGCAGATTGACCATCACCGCTCCGGGGGCGGTGAGGTCGCAATCACCCAGCGGCAGTCCGGAGACGATGCGCAACTGCTGCTCGAACTGGGAGGTCGCACAGGCATCCAGGCTGTAATGCCCGGAGTTGTGGGTGCGGGGGGCCACCTCATTCACCGAAATCCCACCCTCGGCGGTGAGGAACAGTTCGATGCCGAAGATACCGACGGCCTCCAGGCCGGTGAGGAAACGTTCGGCGATCGCCTGCACCCGCTGGGCCACCACCGGGGGAACGTCCGCCGGGGCCACCACCAGACGGCAGACCTGCTCCACCTGTTCGGTCTCGACCACGGGGTAGGTGGCGATCGCGCCGCTGCGATCGCGTCCAGCCATGATCGCCAGCTCCCGCTCGAAGGGAACGAAGGCCTCCAGCAGGAAGTCCGCCGGATCGCGGCCTTCCAGGGCTGCCAGCAGGTCATCGAGACTGCGGGAAATCACCGTGCCCTTGCCGTCGTAGCCCAGACGCCGCGCCTTGAGCACCACCGGAAAACCCAGGGCCGTCAGCTGGGGCTCCAGGGGCCGGGCCGGGTCGAGGGCCCGGAACTCCGGCACCGGCAGGCCCAGATCCCGCAGGCAGCAGCGCTGGTCGTACTTGTCCAGCAGCGGCGCCAGGGTGGTCAGGGCAGGAATGAACTCCACCCCCTGGTGGGCCAGGGTCTCCAGGGCCGGGAGGTCGACGAACTCGTTCTCGAAGGTGACTACATCGGCCCCCACCGCCAGCTGCGCGGTCGCCTCGGCATCGGCCACCGGCGCCTGCACCAGTCGGGTGGCCCGGGCCGCCGCCGGATCCTGATCGCTGGGGGTCTGAATATGCAGTTCCAAGCCCAACCGGGCCGCCGCCGGGGCCATCATCCAGGCCAGCTGTCCCCCACCAATCACACCGATCGTCCGCAGTTGGGTCGCAGAGGCAGTCATAGGTCCTGGGCTGGCAGAAATCCGGAATCCCTGATCGTACTGCGAACTCCCGCCCTCAGGGGCCGCAGATCAGGGGTCGCCACTGTTACAAAACTGCACCGGAGATCTGACGACAAGCTTAAAAACCCCGCCGAATCCGGGGATCACTCTAACGATCAGGGCCAGTCCAGCGCCGGATGCGACGGCCATGCCGCCCGCCCGTGCCAGCAGGGGATACCGCCATGGTTGCCACCCACCGTCCCGCCCGCCAGGGACTCTACGACCCCGCCTTCGAGCACGATGCCTGCGGTATCGGCTTCGTCGTCCAGGTGAACGGAACCCCCTCCCACGCCATCGTCCGCCAGGGGCTGGAGATTCTGCGCAATCTGGAGCACCGTGGCGCGGTCGGGGCCGAAGCCGCCACCGGCGATGGAGCCGGTATTCTGCTGCAGCTGCCCCATGCCTTCCTGCAGGCCGTCACCCGGGAGCAGGGCATCGCCCTGCCGGGCCCCGGGGACTACGCCGTGGGCATGCTCTACACCTCAGATGCCGACCGCTGGGCGGCGACCCGCCGTGCCTTCGAGCAGGTGGCGGCATCCCTACATCTGCCGGTCCTGGGCTGGCGGGATGTCCCCACGGATGCCAGCGAACTCGGACCCACCGCCCGCGACACCGCTCCGGCCATCCGTCAGGTCTTTCTCGGCCGACCAACCGCCCTGGCGGATGAACTGGATTTCGAGCGATCGCTCTACGTGCTGCGCAAGCAGGCCTGGCAGACAATCCGCGCTACCGGCCTCGACCCGGACTGGCACGTGGTCAGTCTCTCCAGCCGCAGCCTTGTCTATAAGGGCATGCTCACCCCCACCCAGGTGGACAGCTTCTACCCGGACCTGCAGGACGAGCGGATCACCAGTGCCCTGGCCCTGGTCCATTCCCGCTTCAGTACCAACACCTTCCCCAGCTGGGACCGGGCCCACCCCTACCGCTACATCGCCCACAACGGCGAGATCAACACCCTGCGGGGCAACGTCAACTGGATGCGCGCCCGGGAAGCCCGCTTCGACACAGGTCTGTTCGGGGGCGAGCTGCAGCAGATTCAGCCGGTGATCAACCCCGACGGCAGCGACTCCCAGATCTTCGACAACACCCTGGAACTGCTGCTGCTGGGCGGGCGATCGCTGCCCCACGCCCTGATGATGATGGTGCCGGAGCCCTGGCAGGCCCACGAGTCGATGGACCCGGCCCTGCGGGACTTCTACCGCTACCACGCCAGCCTGATGGAACCCTGGGACGGACCGGCAGCGATCGCCTTCACCGATGGCCGCAGCATCGGCGCGGTGCTGGATCGCAATGGCCTGCGGCCCTGCCGCTACACCGTCACCCGGGATGGGCGGGTGATTCTCGCCTCCGAGGCCGGAGTCCTGCCGGTCCCCCCCGCCGAGGTGGTGCAGCAGGGCCGACTCCAGCCCGGTCGTCTGTTCCTGGTGGATACGGTGGCCGGGGAGATCGTCGACAACGACCGGCTGAAGCAGGCGATGGCCAGTGCCGCCCCCTACGGCGACTGGCTGAAGCAGCATCAGCTGCCCCTGGCAGAGCTGGCCCCCGGTCAGCCGCAGGCTCCCCTGGATGACACCCGGCGCCTGCAGCTGCAGAAGGCTTTCGGCTACAGCTACGAGGACCTGCGCCTGCTGCTCACCCCCATGGGCCAGAACGGTGTGGAAGCGGTCGGGGCCATGGGCTCGGACACGCCCCTGGCGGTGCTCTCGGACCGGCCGAAGCTGCTCTACGACTACTTCCAGCAGCTGTTCGCCCAGGTCACCAATCCGCCCATCGACTCAATTCGGGAGGCGATCGTCACCGCCGCCGAAACCACCCTCGGCCCCGAAGGTGACCTGCTCACCCCGACCCCGGAAAGCTGCCGCCAGATCGCCCTGAAGACACCGATCCTCACCCCCGAGGAACTGGCCCGGCTGCAGGCGATCGCCGATGGGCCCTTCCGGGCCGTGACGTTGCCAATCCACTTCCGTCCCGGCCAGGGGGAATCCCTGGAACAGGGCCTGGAGCGACTGTTCACAGCAGCGGAAGCAGCGATCACCGAGGGGGCCGGGCTGTTGATTCTCAGCGACCGGGGGCTGAATGCAGACACCCTGCCGATTCCCGCCCTGCTGGCCGTGGCCGGGCTGCACCACCAGCTGATCCGCCGGGGCAAGCGCACCCGGGTCAGTCTGGTGCTCGACTCCGGCGAACCCCGGGAGGTGCACCATTTCGCCACCCTGATCGGCTACGGCTGCGGGGCCATCTGCCCCTATCTGGCCTTCGAGAGCCTGGACGGGATGATTGCCGAAGGGCTGCTGCCGGATCTCGACCCGGCCACTGCCCGCTACAACCTCGTCAAGGCCCTGACCAAGGGCGTGATCAAGGTCGCTGCCAAAATCGGCATCTCCACCCTCCAGAGCTACCGGGGCGCCCAGATCTTCGAGGCCATCGGTCTGCGGCGGGAGCTGATCGACCGCTACTTCTGCCATACCGCCAGCCGCATCGAAGGCATCGGTCTGGCGGAACTGGAGCAGGAGGTGCGCCGCCGCCATGCCGCCGCCTTTGCCGCCACCGCCCCGGGCAGTCTGCCCTCCGGCGGCGAGTACAAGTGGCGCCAGGACGGGGAAGCCCACCTGTTCAGCCCGGAAACCATCCACCAGCTGCAGGAGGCGGTGCGCCACGACAACCCGGCCGCCTATCGCCGCTACGCCGAACTGGTGAACGACCAGCAGCGCCAGCACTTCACCCTGCGCGGGCTGCTGCGCCTGCGGTCGCGATCGCCCATTCCCCTGGAGGAGGTGGAACCGACGGAGGCAATTCTGCGCCGCTTCAAGACCGGGGCGATGAGCTACGGCTCGATCTCCCAGGAGGCCCACGAGGCCCTGGCGATCGCCATGAACCGGATCGGCGGCAAGTCCAACACCGGCGAGGGCGGCGAGGACCCGGCCCGCTATGTCTGGACCAACGAGCGGGGCGACTCGAAGAACAGCGCCATCAAGCAGGTGGCCTCCGGTCGCTTCGGGGTGACGAGTCGCTACCTGACCGAAGCGAAGGAAATCCAGATCAAGATGGCCCAGGGGGCCAAGCCCGGCGAGGGTGGCCAGCTGCCCGGTGGCAAGGTCTACCCCTGGATCGCCAAAGTGCGCCACTCCACTCCCGGTGTCGGTCTGATCTCGCCGCCGCCCCACCACGACATCTACTCGATCGAGGATCTGGCGGAGCTGATCCACGACCTGAAGAACGCCAACGACCGAGCCCGGATCAGCGTCAAGCTGGTCTCGGAAGTGGGGGTCGGGACGATCGCCGCCGGGGTGGCCAAGGCCCACGCCGATGTGGTGCTGATCTCCGGCTTCGACGGCGGCACCGGCGCCTCGCCCCAGACCTCAATCAAGCACGCCGGACTGCCCTGGGAACTGGGGCTGGCGGAAACCCACC
Organism: uncultured bacterium; assembly: GCA_963923365.1. Taxonomy (GTDB): domain Bacteria; phylum Cyanobacteriota; class Cyanobacteriia; order Synechococcales; family Synechococcaceae; genus CAWUMD01. The sequence goes on along the minus strand of CAWUMD010000046.1, from coordinate 4,383 downwards.
AGACGCTGCTGCTCAACGACCTGCGTAGCCGCATCGTGATCGAAACCGACGGCCAGATGAAGACCGGCCGGGACGTGGTGATCGCCGCGCTGCTGGGGGCCGAGGAATTCGGCTTCGCCACCGCCCCCCTGGTCAGCCTCGGCTGCATCATGATGCGGGTCTGCCACCTCAACACCTGCCCCGTCGGCATCGCCACCCAGAACCCGCGCCTGCGGGCAAAATTCACGGGCGACCCGGAGCACACCGTCCGCTTCCTGCGCTTCGTCGCCGAGGAGGTGCGGGAGCTGATGGCCCAGCTGGGGGTGCGTCACTTTGATGAGCTGATCGGTCGTAGTGACTGGCTCGAAGCCAGCACTGCTCTGGATCACTGGAAAGCGAAGGGCCTGGATCTGTCACCGATTCTCCATCGGCCGACCGTGCCGGAGACGGTCGGTCACCACTGCCTGCAGGCCCAGGAGCATGGCTTGGAGCAGAGCCTCGACCAGCGGCAGCTGCTGGCCCTGGCCGCCCCGACCCTGGAGCAGGGACAACCCGTACGGGCAGAGCTGAGCATCCGCAACACGGACCGGGTGGTCGGCACCCAGCTGGGCAGCGCCCTCACCCGCCGCCATCCCGACGGGCTACCGGATGACACGGTGCAGCTGCACTTCCGGGGCACCGCCGGTCAGAGCTTCGGGGCCTTCATCCCCCGCGGGCTCACCCTCACCCTGGAGGGCGACGCCAACGACTACCTGGGCAAGGGCCTGAGCGGAGGCCGGATCATCGTCTTCCCGCCCCGGGAGGCGACCTACACGCCCGAGGAGAACATCATCGCCGGGAATGTGGCCTTCTACGGTGCCACCGGTGGCGAGGCCTTCCTCAATGGCCACGTGGGCGAGCGCTTCTGCGTGCGCAACTCCGGCGTCCGCGCCGTGGTGGAGGGCGTCGGCGACCACGGCTGCGAATACATGACCGGCGGCGTGGCCGTGATTCTCGGGCCGACCGGGCGCAACTTCGCGGCGGGCATGAGCGGCGGTGTCGCCTACGTGCTGGACCGGACCGGGGACTTCGCCCAGCGCTGCAACCGCGAGATGGTCAATCTGGAACGGCTCACCCAGCCCCGGGAAATCGCCGACCTGCAGGAACTGGTGCGCCGCCACCACCAACTCACCGGCAGTGCCCGGGCCGCCGAGGTGCTGGCGGACTGGGAGGCCAGTCTGGCCTGCTTCGTCAAGGTGATCCCCAACGACTACCAGCGGGTGCTCGAGGCGATCGCCCGGGCCGAAGCCGAAGGGCTGAGCGGCGACGAGGCCCTGGCTGCCGCCTTCGAAGCCAATGCCCGCGATCTGGCCCGCATCGGCGGCGGCTGACTGCCCTCTCTGCCCAACCCTGTCCACCTGAGGAGCATCCGCCATGGGTAAGCCCACTGGCTTTCTCGAATTCACCCGCCGGGAGGGGGGCGATCGCCTGCCCCTGGAGCGGCTGCAGGACTGGAGCGAATTCCATGAGTCGCTCCCCGAGGCCGAGCTGCGCCAGCAGGGCGCCCGCTGCATGGACTGCGGCACCCCCTTCTGCCATACCGGTCAGCTGCTCAAGGGCATGGCCAGCGGTTGCCCCATCCACAATCTGATTCCCGAGTGGAACGATCTGGTCTTCCGGGGCCTCTGGCAGGAAGCCCTGGAGCGGCTGCAGCGCACCAACAACTTTCCGGAGGTGACCGGCCGGGTCTGCCCCGCCCCCTGCGAAGGTGCCTGCGTGCTGGGGATCAACAACCCACCGGTAACGATCAAGAGTCTGGAGGCGGCGATCGCCGACCGGGGCTGGGAGCGCGGCTGGGTGACCCCACGCCCACCTCGGCAGCGCAGCGGTCAGCAGGTGGCCGTGGTCGGTTCCGGTCCCGCCGGGCTGGCCGCCGCCGACCAGCTCAATCAGGCCGGTCACACAGTGACGGTGTTCGAACGGGCCGATCGCCCGGGTGGGCTGCTGATGTACGGCATCCCCAACATGAAGCTCGACAAGCGGGCCGTGGTGCTGCGGCGCATCGGCCTGCTGGAGGCCGAGGGGGTCACTTTCCGCTGCGGGGTGGAGATCGGCCGGGACCTGCCCGCGGCGGAGCTGCTGGGCAGCTTCGATGCGGTGGTGCTCTGCACCGGTGCCACGGTCCCCCGGGAGCTGACGGTTCCCGGTCGAGAGGCGGGCGGCATCCACGTCGCCATGGACTATCTCACCGGCAGCACCCGCGCCCTGCTCGACGGTACGGCCCCGCCGATCACAGCGGCGGATCGGGATGTGGTGATCATCGGCGGCGGCGACACCGGCACCGACTGCGTGGCCACCGCCCTGCGCCAGGGCTGCCGCAGTCTGGTGCAACTGGAGATCATGCCCTGTCCACCGGTGGAGCGGGCTGAAGATAACCCCTGGCCGGAATGGCCCCGCATCGCCCGCACCGACTACGGCCAGACCGAGGCGATCGCCCGCTTCGGCCAGGACCCACGCCGCTACCGCACCACGGCCACCGGCTTCGAGGTCGACGGCAACGGCCACCTCAGCGGCGTCCGCACTGCCCTGGTGGACTGGCAGAGCGATGAGCGGGGCCGCCGCCCGGTACCGATCCCCGGCAGCGAGGCGGTACTCCCGGCCCAGCTGGTGCTGCTGGCGATGGGCTTCCTGGGGCCGGAGCAGCCCCTGCTCGACAGCCTCGGGATCGCCCGGGATGCCCGCAGCAACATCCTGGCCCGGGAGGGCGACTATGCCACCTCCCTGCCGGGTGTCTTCGCCGCCGGAGACTGCCGTCGGGGCCAGAGTCTGGTGGTCTGGGCAATCCACGAAGGCCGGGGCGCGGCGGCAGCCTGCGATCGCTACCTGGGTCAGCGCCGTGCAGCCCAGCCTTGAACCTACAGATTTGCGTAACGTCACAGCCTTGACGTGCGTGATCCCCTGATCAGGATGGAAGAAGTGACTGACCCGAAACACACCTCAACCGAGGAGGACTCCATGGACAGTCGAATCATCAATGGCCTCTCCCCCCGGGCGATCTACCACCGCCTGCACGACCTGGACCTCGACGATCTGCCTCGCAGTGCCGAGTGCCGCGAACAGGCCCAGGCCCTGATTGCCGACCCAAGCCTGAGCCTGCCCTGGCGCCAGGCCATCTCCCGGCGGCTGCAGGAGATCAACCACCTGCTGGAATTGCGGGTAAGCACGGAAAACGGTAGCTACTGAGGCGGCATATAGGAAGCCCCACGATCTCCAGATCGTGGGGCTTTGCATAAGAAGTTGGTTGAATAGATCGCAGATCTAGACCCGAATCCGATAGGGACTCAGGCAAAGCGGGCGTGGTCGAGGACCTTTTCCGCCGACGCCTTGCCGGAAATACGGCGACAGATGCCATCGGCCAGGTCAATCACCCATTCGGCCCCTTCCCGCCAGCAGACCTGAGGGCCGGCGATCGCCCCGGGGCGTTGGTGGGCCACCAGACAGATGGCACCCCGGTAGATGGCCAGTTCCCGCGGGTCATAGGTCTGACCGAGGCTGAAACCGAGTTGCTGGGAGATGTCCTGGGACATCGCGTATCCCTCCGACCTACGCTGCCATCATGCCGGGGGAAATCAGGAATGGGGGTATCAATGCTTACACGTTCCTGTATTTCTTCAGCCGGGAGGCGGTTTCCCACCCCGTCACGGACGGTTATCCGCCGAAGGTCGCCAGATTACGGGTGTCGCCGCTATCCAGCTCCGCCAGCCGATGACCGCTGGTCTTGAGGCCGAGGGCCTGCCGCACCTCCGCCTGCAGCAGCGGGATCTGGTCGGGATGCTGCAGCCAGGGCCGCAGGTCGAAAGAGCCATTGCCGAACAGGCAGAGCCGCAGAGCGCCACGACTGGTGACCCGCAGCCGGTTGCAACTGGTGCAGAAGTCGGCGCTGTAGGGAGCAATCAGGCCGATGCGGCCCCGGTAGTCCGGGTGGGCGAAGACCCGGGCCGGACCATCAGTGGCCCCGCGGGCCTGGAGCTGCCAGCCCCGCTGCTGCAGTTCGGCCTCCACCACCGTGCCCGCCAGGTACTCCCGGGCGAAGAACTCACCATTATCCAGGGTCTGCATCAGTTCGATGAAGCGAAGATCCAGGGGGCGATCGCGCACGAACTCAAGGAAGTCATCGAAGGCTGGGTAGTTGAGCTGGCGCAGCAGCACCACGTTCACCTTCAGCTTCGGCAGCCCCAGGGCCAGGGCCTGCTCCAGTCCAGCGAGCACCGTGTCGAAGCGACGACTGCGGGTGATCGCCTCGAAGCCCTCCGCCGTCAGGTGATCGAGGCTGAGGTTGAGCTGGGTCAGACCGGCTTCCACCAGCCCCGGCAGCAGGTCCGGCAGCCGCCAGCCGTTGGTGGTCAGGGCGACCTCGCGGATGCC
>CAWUMD010000045.1:0-13034 GCA_963923365.1 uncultured bacterium | reverse complement strand
TCCACCCCGGCCCCATCGGCGCCCAGTGCCGCCACTCCGGCCCCCGAGCCCCAGGTGCTGGTCGCCGAGGTGCAGGTGGTTGGCATCCAGGGCAACCCGGCTGAAGCCGAACTCCTCGATGCCCTCTACGGGGCAATCAAGACCCGTCCCGGGGCCGCATCGACCCGGACGCAGCTGCAGGCCGATCAGAACGCCATCTATGGCACCGGTCTGTTCAGCAATGTCCAGGTGCTGCCCGAGGACACCCCCCTGGGGGTGCGGGTCACCTTTGTGGTTGACCCCAACCCGATTCTGACCAAGGTCGAGACCGAGGGGGCCACCAAGCTGCCCAAGTCGGTGATTGATGACATCTTTGCCGATGCCTACGGTCGGGTGGTGAATCTGCAGCGTCTGCAGGCCAAGCTGAAGAAAATCAACACCTGGTACAAGGAAAACAGCTACGTTCTGGCCCAGGTGGTCGACGCCTCCCGGATCAGTCCGCAGGGGGTTCTGACCCTGAAGATTGCTGAGGGCATCGTCAGTGATATCCAGGTCCGCTACCTGAATGCCGACGGCAAGACGGTGGATGAGGAGGGCAAGCCGCTCCAGGGGAAGACCCGGCCCTACATCATCACCCGGGAGTTCTCCCTCAAGCCCGGCGACGTCTTCAGCCGCAAGCAGGTGGAAGGGGATCTGAAGCGGGTCTTCGATCTGGGCCTGTTCAGCGATGTGCGTCTCTCCCTGGAACCGGATCCTCAGGATCCGACCAAGGTAATCGTCATTCCCAACGTCCAGGAGTCCCAGACGGGCAACCTCTCGGCGGGCGTGGGCTTCAGCAGCGTCAGCGGCATCTTCGGCACCATCGGCTTCCAGGAGCAGAACCTGGGCGGCAACAACCAGAAGCTGAGCTTCAATGGCTCGCTCGGGGTGCGGCAGGCCCTGTTCGATATCAGCTTCACCAATCCCTGGCTTGACGGCGATCCGAACCGCACCTCCTTCTCGGCCAGCATCTTCAGCAGTATCGAAGCGCCCCTTCCCTTCATCAACGGACCGATTACCGACAACCTGCCCAACGGCAACCAGATCCTGGCGGCCCGCTACGGGGGTCAGCTGATCTGGGGCCGTCCGCTCACCGACAACATCTACCAGCGCTCGGAGTGGTCGGCTTTCTGGGGCTTCCAGGCCCAGGCAGTGAACATCCAGGACTTTGATGGCAATGCCTTCAATGTCGACCAGTTCGGCAACCCGCTCACGGCCAGCGGGGGCACCCAGGACGTGCTCACCGGTGTGCCCGTCGGCATCACCCGCGATACCCGCAACGATGCTCAGGCCGCCACCAGCGGCAGCCTCTACCGGCTGGGCAACACCTTCTACTTCCCGGTGCTGAACAACGGGGTGCTGTTCAACCGGGTCACCGGTAATTTCAGCTGGTATCTGCCTGCGCAGATTGTTCGCTGGACCGAGGGCTGTCAGAAAGCCAACCCCAACGCCAAGGAATGTCCCCAGACCTTTGCCTTCAACGTCCAGGGCGGTTGGGCATCGGGGAATGTGCCCCCCTACGAAGCTCTCTGTATCGGCGGGGTGAACACGATCCGCGGCTATCAGGAATGCGGAGTGGCCAGTGGCTCGGCCTACCTGTTCGGGACGGCTGAATACCGCTTTCCCTTCCCCTGGATTTCCGAGTTCGTCTCCGGGGCGGTCTTCCTGGATGCCGGTTCCGACCTGGGGTCGGCCGGGGGCGTGATTGGCACCCCGGGTCTGGCTCGGGGCAAGCCGGGGGCCGGTCTGGGCTACGGTCTCGGCGTGCGGATCAACACTCCGGTGGGACCGGTCCGCCTGGACTACGCCCAGAACACGGATAACGGCAACCAGCTCGGGTTTGCCATCGGCCAGAAGTTCTAACCACCATGACCCTGACAATTGCACGTCTGCGGACCCCAGTGGAGCGGCAGGGGGTTGGGTTGCACAGTGGCCTGACCGTGCAGGTCCGCTTGCTCCCAGCTCCCGAAGGCCAGGGCATCCGTTTCCGTCGTACCGACCTGCCGACCCAGCCGGAACTGCCGGCCGATATCTCCATCGTGCAGGAGACCCAGCTCTCCACCGAACTGGTGGCGGGGGAGGTGCGGGTGCGGACGATCGAGCACCTGATGGCGGCCCTCAGCGGCCTGAATGTGGTCGATGTCATCGTCGAAGTCTCCGGTCCGGAGCTGCCGCTGCTGGACGGCTCTGCCCTGGGTTGGCTGGAGGCGCTGCAGGAGGCTGGACTGGAGGCAACGGAGCAGACCCGGACCCTGGTCCCGCTCAGTGAGGTGATCACCGTGCGCGACGGCGATGCGTTCGTGACAGCGGTCCCGGCGGAGTCGCCCCGGCTGTCCTACGGCATCGATTTCGACCTGAAGCCGATCGGTAACCAGTGGCACAGCTTCGCCTGGGGACCGGCGGAATTCGCCGCCGCGATCGCCCCTGCCCGTACCTTCGGTCTGGCCCCTCAGATCGAGCAGCTGCGCCAGATGGGGCTGATCCGGGGCGGCAGTCTCGACAATGCCCTGGTCTGCGATCATGAGCGCTGGCTCAACCCGCCGCTGCGCTTCGAAAATGAGCCCGCCCGTCATAAACTCTTAGATCTGGTGGGCGATCTGAGCCTGCTCGGGGCCCTGCCCTGCGCGCACATCCTTGCCTACAAGGCTAGCCATCGGCTGCACACGCAGCTGGTTCGCCGCCTCGCCACCCAGGCGAGCTAACTGTTCCTGCCGCCGGTTCTGCCCGTGTCTTCCGATCTGACTGCTGCTCCTGCCCTGCCCCTGACCTCGGAGGCGATCCAGGGTCTGCTGCCCCACCGCTATCCCTTCGCCCTTGTGGATCGGATCATCGAGCATGAGCCGGGGGTGAAAGCAGTCGGTATCAAGAATGTCACCTTCAATGAGCCCCACTTCCAGGGCCACTTCCCGGCACGACCGATCATGCCCGGGGTACTGATTGTCGAAGCGATGGCCCAGGTGGGTGGCATCGTGATCAGCCTGATGCCGAATCTGCCCGATGGTCTGTTTGTGTTCGCGGGTATCGATGGGGTGCGCTTCCGCCGTCCGGTGGTTCCCGGTGACCAGCTGATCATCACGGCGGAACTGCTCAGCCTCAAGCGCCAGCGCTTCGGCAAGCTCAAGGCCGAAGCCACCGTGGACGGGCAACTGGCCTGCAGCGGTGAGCTGATGTTCTCCCTGATGGATTAGTGCGGTGACATCCCTGATTCATCCGACGGCGATCATTCATCCCGGCGCCGAACTGGACTCCACGGTGTCGGTGGGTCCCTATGCGGTGATTGGCGATCGCGTGCGCATCGGGGCCGGCACCTCCATCGGCGCCCATGTGGTGATTGAGGGACCGACCAGTCTGGGCCGCGAGAACGTGATCTTCCCCGGGGCGGCCATTGGTCTCGAGTCCCAGGACAAGAAGATTGACGGGGCCCCCGACCGCTACGTGCGCATCGGCGATCGCAACCGCATCCGCGAGTTCGTGACCATCAACCGGGCCACCAGCGCCGGTGAGGAGACCGTCATCGGCAACGACAACCTGCTGATGGCCTACGTCCACGTCGCCCATAACTGCGAACTGCACAACCGGATCACGATCTCCAACGCCGTCTCCCTGGCGGGGCATATCGTGATCGACTCCGGGGCCGTCATCGGTGGCATGAGTGGCTTCCACCAGTTTGTCCATGTCGGTCGCAACGCCATGGTTGGTGGCATGAGCCGGGTGGAACGGGATGTACCACCGTTCATGATCGTCGAGGGTAATCCCTCGCGGGTGCGCGGCCTGAACCTGATTGGACTGAAGCGCAGCGGCCTGGTGGATGACGAGACCAGCACCAGCTTGAAGGAATTCAAGCAGGCCTATCGCCTGCTCTACCGTTCCGAGCTGAGTCTGCAGGATGCCCTGGCCCAGCTGCGGCAGCAGGTGAAGGCAGACACTGTGGCGCCCCTGCGAGACCTGCTGGCCTTCCTGGAGGCTTCGATTCAACCGGACCGTCGGGGTCCCGTCCCTGGAGGCCGATAGTGACCTATCGCCTGTTCGTCAGCACCGGTGAGGTCTCCGGGGACCTCCAGGGTAGTCTGCTGGTGTCTGCCCTGCGCCGTCAGGCCGAGGCCCGGCAGCTGGATCTGGAAATCGTGGCTCTGGGGGGCGATCGCATGGCCCGGGCCGGGGCCAGCCTGCTGGGCAACACCACCACCATCAGCTCCATCGGGCTCTGGGAAGCGATTCCCTATATCTGGCCCACCTGGCGGATGCAGCGGCGCGTCAAGCGATTCCTGCGGCGCAATCCCCCCGATGGGGTGGTGCTGATCGATTACATGGGACCCAACATCAGCTGGGGTAACCTGTTGCGCCAGCAGTCGAAACAGCTGCCAATCATCTACTACATTGCCCCCCAGGAATGGGTCTGGTCCTTCGGGGATGGCAACACCACCCAGATGGTCGGCTTCAGTGACCTGATTCAGGCGGTGTTTCCCGGGGAAGCCCGCTACTACGCCAGCAAGGGGGCCAAGGTCAGCTGGGTTGGCCATCCACTGCTGGATCTGCTGGCGGAGCGTCCCAGCCGGGAGCAGGCCCGCCGCGAACTGGGGCTGGCGGATGACACCCCCGCCGTGGCGCTGTTCCCGGCCTCGCGCCAGCAGGAACTGCGCTACCTGATGCCGGCGATGTTCGAGGCGGCGGCCCGGCTGCAGCAGCAGATTCCGCAGATCGAGTTTCTGGTGCCCCTGTCCCAGCCCCGCTTCCGGGCGCAGGTGGCGGCGGCGATCCGTCAGTACGGGTTGCAGGCCCGCATTCTTGAGGGGCAGAGCTACACGATCCAGGCCGCGGCGGATCTGGCGATCGCCAAGTCCGGCACCGTCAATCTGGAGTTGGCCCTGCAGCAGGTGCCCCAGGTGGTGATCTACCGGGTCGGTCGGGTGACAGCTTGGGTGGCCCAGCACGTGCTGCGCTTCTCGATCCCCTTCATGTCTCCGCCCAACCTGATCAATATGGAGGCGGTGGTGCCGGAACTGCTCCAGGATGAAGCCAGTGCCGAGCGGATCTACCAGGAAGCCTATTCCTTGCTCACTGATCGGGAGCGGCTGCGGACCGTGCAGGAGGGCTATACCCGGATGCGTTCTGCTCTCGGTGAACCGGGAGTCTGCGATCGCGCCGCTAACGAGATCCTTGACCTGATGGTGGAGCGCCGGGCGAGCACCGCCGGAGCGGCCCCCGGCCCGGCATGACCGTGTTCAGCGCGTCAGCCAGAGCATCAGGGCGGTCAGCAGGGCTGTGATGCCGTAGAAGCAGAGCACCACCTGGCGCTCCTTCCAGCCCCCCAGTTCCAGGTGGTGGTGGTAGGGGGCCATGCGGAAGATACGCTGCCCCTGACCATCGGCCCCCTTGGTGGCCTTGAACCAGCTCACCTGCAGAATCACCGACAGTGATTCCCAGAGGAAGAGGCCGCCGCTGATCAGCAGAGCCCAGAGGCAGTTGCCGAGGATGCCAACGACCGCCAGGGCTGCTCCCAGGGCCAGGGATCCGGTGTCTCCCATGAACACCCGAGCCTTGTGATGGTTGTGGGCCAGGAAGCCGATGTAGGCTCCGGCCAGGGCAGCACAGAAGCTGGCGAGATCGGGATGGGTCGGCTGCAGAAGCAGGCCCAGGCCGGTGAGGACAATCGCTCCGGTCCCGGCTGCCAGACCATCCAGACCGTCGGTGAGGTTGGTGGCGTTGCTCTCGGCGGCGAAGACAAACAGGGCCAGGGGCCAGAACAGCCACCCCAGGGGCAGGCTCAACCCCAGGGGCAGGGCCAGGGTCGTGAGGGGCCCACTCCAGCCGAACTGCCAGATCGCCCAGGCGCAGACCAGCAGGGCGGTACCGAACTGCAGGCGCAGCTTCAGCTGGGGCGAGATGCCCTTGTTGTTGCGGTAGCGCAGAATCTGCCAGTCATCCAGCCAGCCGATTGCTCCGTAGGCCAGGGTGGCGAAGGTAGCGGCCCAGACCGGGGCGGACCCGGGGGCGGCGGCGATCGCCACCACCACTCCGGCCGGAACGGCAAACAGGCCACCCATGGTGGGTGTTCCGGCCTTCTTCAGGTGGGACTGGGGGCCATCCTCACGGATGAACTGTCCGGCCTTGAGACGCTGCAGCCAGGGCACCACGAGGGCTCCAGCCCCGGCACTGAGGCCAACGGCCCCCAGGTAGGGAATCGGTTGCCCACGCCAGAACTGGGCAATCGCCAGCAGCAGCCCGAGACTGATGAACTGCACACGCCCGCTGACCAGCGGCACAGGGATCCGCGGGGTCGCGGTCGGTTCCGAGGACATGAACGGCGGTTCCTAGTCTTCGTCGTAGTCGCCGTCGTTTTCTTCGTAGTCTTCGTAGCTGGCTTCCTCGGCACCCATGAGCGCCGAGATTTCCTCTTCCTCGTTCTGGGGGAAGGGCTGGTCACTGCCATCCCGCTCGATCAGGCGACCGCTGTTCTCCAGCCAGGTGAGCAGATCGCGATCCTCGGAAACCGGCAGCAGTGGGGCCGGGGCGCGGCGGGGATATTCCTTCAGAGAGGGATTCTTGAACATGGTCGCTTCCGCAATACCGCTTCTGGGATCCGTTACCGTGAACGGAATGCAGGCTGCGTGAAGACGCAGTGCATCGCCGGACGGCACAAACCTGTAGTTTAACCCATGGCGGATGCCACCATGACCGGCTTCAGTCAGGCCAAGCAGCGCTTACTGGATCTGCTGGGCGATCGCCCGATCGGGCTGGAGGTGCCCCCGGACCAGGCAATGGCGATCGAAGCGGCGGTGGCGGCTCTCGAGCCGGAGAATCCCACCCCCGCACCAACGGCGGCGGCGGCCCTGCTGGAGGCCAACTGGCGGCTGCGCTACACCACTAATCTGGAGCTGCTGGGTATCGATCGGGCTCCTCTGATCGGCCTGGACCGCGTCTATCAGACGCTGCGCCCGACTACCGGTCAGGTGGTGAACATCGCCGAGATTCGGACGCTGCCCGGGCTGGAGTCGCTGGTGTCGGTGCGGGCTCGGGCCGAGGTGGAATCACCGACCCGCTTTCGGGTGGAATTCGAACGATTTGTAGCGGGGCCGCAGCGATGGCTGGGCTATCACGGACCCGAGGATTGGGTTGAGCAGGTTGCCCGGCCAGATCGCTTCTGGGGGCTCGACTTCCCGATCGGGGTAGGTAGCCGCGTCGGCTGGATCGAAATCACCTATCTGGATGCTGACCTGCGCGTCAACCGGGGGAATGAAGGCAGTCTGTTTGTTCTCACAAGGACCTGAAGTTGATGCGTGACAGCCTGGGCCCGGTACTCAAGATCTTGGGCATTTCACTGGTGGGTGCCTTGCTGATTCGCTATGTGGCTCCGCTGGCGCCGTTGCCCCGGGAGGATGGGGTGGCGTTGGCGATCGTGCTGCTGCCGCCGTCGCTGATGGCGCTCTGGCTCTGGCGGCAGCAATGATGGTAAAAGCCGAATGGTGTGGTGTGGGCTCGTATCGCTCTGGGGAATCTTAGGTAAACTGATCTCAAATCTGTATTGATTCCTGCTTGTTATGTCTAAGCAACAGTTGCAAGAATTTTTCGAGAAAGTCGGTTCACAGCCCGAACTGCGTGAGCAGCTTCGACTTGCGGAGACAAATGATGCAGTTGCCTCGCTCGCCCGAAACTCAGGATTTGATGTCCTGGACTCCGACGTTGAGGAGCTTGTAACGGAGCTGCTGTCGGATCAGGAGCTGGAGGCTGTGACGGGTGGTGGCTATATGGCTGTTGGTTTAAGTATGGTAGGTGGAGCGGTAGGTGCGATTTTAGGATCCACTGCCCTGCCAGTTATCGGGACCACTGCGGGTGGCGGCTATGGGGCGGCTATCGGTACGGGTATTGGAATGGTTCTCGAGGGCGTCCTGGCTGATCGATATGGCTGGAAATTCTAGGGTGAGGTGGTACGGGAAAACGGGGCCACTTCAGGGGGTAACACTGCTCGTCTGGATTTATTCCCGGTAGAGGTAGCCACCGACTCTGGATGACAGTTCGCGATAGGTGCCCTGCTCCTGGATCTGCCCGTGGCGGAGGACCAGAATCTGGTCCGCCGGTTCGATGGTCGAATGCCGGTGGGCGATCGCAATCCGGGTGATCGGCAGTTGGGCGATCGTGGCGGTGATGGCGGCCTGGGTGGGTGCATCCAGGGCAGAGGTCGCCTCATCCAGCAGCAGTACCGAGGGCTTACCCACCAGGGCTCGGGCCAGAGATACCCGTTGGCGCTGCCCCCCGGAGATGCTCATGGCCCCCTCGCTGATGATCGTCTCCAGTTGCATGGGCATGCGCCGGATATCGTCCGCCACCTGGGCCAGAGCCAGGGCTTCCCAGACTTCCTCGCGGCTGAGGCTGCGACCGGCCCTGACCACGTCGTAGATCGAACCGGTTGGCAAGGGGGCGTTCTGCAGGACCACGCCCAACTGGCGCCGGTAGTTGCGGATGGCCACTTCCCTCAGGTCGACCCCATCCACACTGATCAGCCCCGATTCGGGTTCCATCAGGCCCAGCAGACACCGCAGCAGGGTCGACTTGCCGCAGCCGGACGGCCCCGTAATCGCGGTGTAGCCACCGGCGGGGATGTGCAGCGACAGCCCGTTGATCACCGGGTCTGTGGCATGGGGGTAGCGCACCACCAGTTCATCAACCCGATACTCACCCTTGAGGATCAGTTGTCGGGCCGAGGGGTCATACCCGCTCTCCGGGGTGGCATAGAACACCACCGAGGCCCGCTCCCAGAGCACCTTGAGACTGCCGTAGGTATTGGCCAGCTGTACGGCCACGGCCGAGAGTTGGCTGGTGAAGGCCATGTAGGCGGCCTGAAAGGCCACAAACGAAGCAACCAGTTGTGCCTGGGAACCGATCGCCCCCGGATCCTGCGGATTGGTCTGATTCTGCAGCATCACCAGGGTGATGAAGATCACCAGACTGCCCATTGGACTGAGCATGCGAGCCAGAATCTCCAGGCTGCCACTGCTGACCTCGCCCTGGCGCTGAATCCAGCTGACGCGGCTGACCTGCCCCATCCATTGCCGATAGAGGAATGGCTCGGACCCACTGACGCGAATCTGCGGCAGACCGATCACGCTCTGCAGTCCGATGTCGCCCATCAGCGCCTGACCTTCCTGGTAGGGGCGTTGCAGACGCAGATTGGCGCTGACCAGAACCAGCATGGCGATGGTGGCGACGAGGGTGAATGCGCCTGCCACCAGGGCAATCTGCGCCTGATAGATGAACATCAGCCCCAGGGAGCTGAGAGAAAAGATGAACCCCAGACCGGTCTGCAGCAGGCCACTGCTGAGCAGCATCCGGATCTGACTGATGGCGGCGATCCGGGTGTTCAGGTCGGCGGTATTCAGAGTTTGGAAGAACGGCAGCGGCAACCTCAGCAGATGGCTCCAGACCGCGGATTCCAGCCGCAGGTTAAGCAGGCTTTCCATCCGAACGGTAGCGAGGGTACTGAACCCCTGAGAGACGACGGTGGCCAGGGCGATCAGGATGACCACGCCGGAGGTTTCGACAATCAGCCGGAGATCTCCCTGGGGCAGAACCGTGCCCACCAGGAAGGAGGTGAGGGTGGGGATGCTGAGGTTGAACAGCGAGACCACCAGTGCACTGAAGACAACCGTCAGCAGAGCCGGGATGTTGGCGCTGAGACTGAAGCGGAGCAGTTGCCAGGCGGAGCGCAGCGGGGTCGGCAATGAGGCATACAGCTCGAAGGCAAAGGGTTTGAGAGCATCCTCCGGTGTCAGGGGCCGGATGCTGTTGCCTTCCGGTTCGAAAAGGGTGGGTCCATCGCCCCTCTGAAACAGCACCAGCGGTGTCTGATCAGCCTCCCGGAAGACGATCAGCAGCGGACGTGTCTGACGGCGGAAGTCAGTTGGGGTTCTGATTTCCCGATAGGTGATGTTGTTGGCTTCGAGCAGCTCCGGGAAGGGCCCCTCGACAGGCAACAGGTTACTGCGCGGATCCCCCAGTCGTTCCATGGCAAAGGCCAGGGCCCGCAGGTCGGGTTCCAGCTGGGTGTCGACGGTGCCCAGGGGGGTATCGCTCTGGATCAGTGCAACGGTCTGCAGCAGGGCCTGCTGACGCACATCGGTACTCATCCGCCGATGACCTCTAGTGTTTTCAGGTTGCTCTGCTCCGCCTCAAGTAACTCCCGGTAGCGACCGGGAGTGCAGCTGAGTTCCTCCGGGGTTCCCATCTGAACAATCTGTCCCTGGTCCATCACCAGAACCCAATCGCTGATCTGGGCGGAATACATGCGGTGGGCCACGGTGACCAGGGTGCAGGGAGTGGTTTTAATTGCGGCGAGCACATGTCGTTCGGTTTTCTCATCCAGGGCGCTGGTTGCTTCATCCAGCAGCAGGATGGAGGGCGATCGCAGCAGGGCCCGGGCGATTTCAATCCGCTGTCGCTGGCCACCACTGAGATTGCTGCCGTTTTCGGTCAGAGGTTTCTGGAGGGCCGAACTGCCTCCGAGGGCATCCAGCAGGGCGGTTTTCTCGAGCACGTCCAATGCCTGCGGCGCACTGAAGCGAGGATCCCAGAGGCTGAGGTTTTCCATCACTGTCGCCGGAAACAGGAAGACATCCTGGGAGACGTAGGCAATTGAATGTCGCAGCTTCGCGTCATTCCAGTCCAGCCAGGAGCGTCCGTCGTAGAGGATATCGCCGCCGGTGGGGGTATAAAGGCCTGCCAGCAGGCGTAGCAGGGTCGACTTACCGGATCCGCTTCCCCCCACAATTGCCAGTTGCTGGCCCGGTTGGAGGGTCAGATTAAGACCGTTGAACAGCACCGGCGTGGTGCTGCTGAACTGGAAGCTGACCTCCTGAAGTTCGATGCGTCCGCTCAGCTTGCCTTCCGACGGCGGTGGAGAGTCGGTCTCAGGGGGTGGTACCAGGAAGGAGCGAACCCGTGGATCTGTTTGCTCCTGGATGACGTCGTTCACCCGCCCGACCTGACCATCGAGCATCTGCAACTGACTGGTGAGCAGGCCTAACTGCTGCAGCGGCGCCTGCAGCAGCCCCTGCAGGAACTGGAAGGCCATCAGTTCACCCAGGGTCAGCTGGCCCTGAATGATCAGCAGACCACCGACCATAATCACGGCGCACCGCAGCAGAAAGCCGGAGGTTGTGCCAATCAGACCAATCACTGAGTTGCCCAGAGACTGGTTCTGAATCTCCTCGAGGGCATCGGCAAAGGTCGCTGCCCACTGCATGAAAGCTTCGTTCTCCAGCCCACTGGCCTTGAGGCTCTCGATACCCTGGATGGCGTACATGCGTGTGCCATTGGCCTTGCCCTGCACCATTGCCAGTTTGTAGTTGGCATCCTTGCGGAACTCCCGCAGCCACATAGTCAGGGCGGTGTTGCCACCGGTGACCGCCAGGGTCATCAGGGTCAGCCAGGGTGAGATCAGCATCGCGATCACCAGGGCAATCAGCCCGGACCCCAGGGCTAGGATGAAATCCACGACGCCACTGACGCTCAGCTGCACCAGCGTGAAGGGCAGGATCAGGCGGGTGGCGATTTCCCCCCGCATCCGCTGTAGGAAGTAGCGATAGGGAAGGCTGAACAGGGAGACAAACATCAGGGAACTGATGCGTCGCACCAGATTCTGGCCGAGGCGTCGTAATAGGACTTTCTGAAGGTTAAGGAAGGCAATCAGAGCTGCGACGGCGAGACCCGTAATCCAGAGGATAGGGATGCCGAAGTTCAGGCGTCCTTCCTGCAGGTAGGCATCGATGAACTGAGCTGTTGTGCCTGCTACAAACAGATCCGGCAGTGAACCCACTACGGACAGAATCAGCAGCCACCCGATCAAGGATTTGTAAGGCAGAAGCAGCCCCGGAATCCAGGCGTAGGGATTGATCTCCTTGCCCCCGCGCTGAAACTCATGATTAGGCTTCAGCTCCAGGACCACCCCGGTGAAGCTGCCGTTGAATTCCTCCCGGCTGACCTGACGACGCCCACTGGCCGGATCGCTGAGAAAAACGCGGTCTTTCTGAAAGCCTTCCAGGACCAGAAAGTGACTAAAGTTCCAGAAAATAATGCATGGAAACAGACCCTTTTCAGACAGGCTCTGGGCACTGCATCGATAGGCCCTGACATCGCAGCCGTAGGTGATTGCTGTGCGTTTCAGCTGGATTGCGGTCACACCATCACGACTGATGCCGCAGCGCTCTCTGAGCTCTGCAAGGGGAACGATTCGACCAAAGTACTGAAGAATAATTTTCAGACTGGCGGCACCACACTCCACTGCTTCGTACTGCAATACGGTAGCGGTACGGACCCGAGTTTGGCTGAGGGCTTTTCGATGACGGATCATTGATTGTCTACCTCCAGACCCAGAACTTTCTTCAGGGCGGGGATGACAAAGTCAATCGGTCGACGATAGATAGTGGTGATCTGCACGTCAGCCTGATTACCGATGCGCACCGGATGGGGAGGAAGTTGTCCCGAGCTCCAGCGGTAGCATCGTTTGGATAAGGGCTGACGACAGTAGCGTTGGTCTTCCTGTTCCAAGCTGATCCTGACGAGAAACGGAACCTGAAACCGTTGGGCGATCAGGCCGGCTGCAGAGCGGAAGCCAGTGGCCGCAATGATATTGTCATTCAGCGAGGCAATCTTGCTGATGCTGGTAACCTTACCCCTGATGCCTCCGTACTGGGCTCGTGAAATACCACTGGGGGTGACCAGGACATCCATATCCTCCTGAACCTGGGCGGCTTCAGTGGCTGGAAGGAAGACAGGAATTTCTGAGGGCAGGTAGGGTGGTTGGCGGGAGTAGATGAAGAGCTCGTCACCCGGCTTGACGGACGCCAGATTGCGCGCACTGCGATTGACGAGATAGGCTCCAGTATTGGGCGCAAATATGTAAGACTTCTGAATATAGTCATTCAGTTGTGTTTCTAGCTTGTTGAGTGCACTACGAATCTGACTGCCATCCTGGCGGAGGTTATTGCGCTGATCGGTCTGCTGAAGGCTAGTCTCGATGCGAG
>CAWUMD010000044.1:0-13054 GCA_963923365.1 uncultured bacterium | reverse complement strand
CACAAGGAGTATCGTCGGCAGCGTCAGATGTGTATAAGAGACAGGCCCATGATAGTACGGACCCTCTCTTTCCAGATTGAACGGCTCATGCTTCTGCATCTCTCCACCTGGCCGGAAGTCGAGACCTACCTGCAGCACTCCGACGGCATCATCGTGCCGATCGGGTCAACCGAACAGCACGGCCCTACCGGCCTGATCGGCACCGATGCCATCTGTGCCGAGGCGATCGCCCGCTCCGTCGGCGAGCAGTGCAACGCCCTCGTCGGACCCACCATCAACGTCGGCATGGCCCTGCACCACATGGCCTTTCCCGGCAGCATCAGCTATCTGCCCAGCACGATGATTGCCGTGCTACGCGACTACATCCTCGGGCTGGCCCGTCACGGCTTCCGACGCTTCTTTCTGATCAACGGCCACGGCGGCAATATCGCTACGACCAGGGCGGCTTTCTCCGAGATCTACACCCTGGCCCACGAACGGAATCTGCCCGACGCGGAGCGGATGCGCTGTCAGCTGGCCAACTGGTTCATGCAGCGGGGGGTGATGGAACTGGCCCGGGAACTGTACGGCGATGAGGAAGGCTCCCACGCCACGCCCAGTGAGGTAGCCCTGACCCAGTTCTGCTATCCCGAGGCGATCAAGACCGCTCCCCTGAACGGACCTGCCAATGGCGGTCACGCCATCCACGGCCCCGAGGACTTCCGCCGTCGCTACCCGGATGGGCGCATGGGCTCCAACCCGGCCCTGGCCACCCCGGAACACGGGGAGCGCTTCCATGCGATCGCCGTCGAGGAACTGAGCCGCCAATACCGCGACTTCCTGGCGATCGACTGACCCCTCCTGCCCCTACCGCTATGCCCCCGCTGCTGCGTCGCCTCTGCTCCCTCATTGTCGGACTGCTGCTGTCGCTGGCGATCGCCAGCCCTGGGGCCCTGGGGGCGGCGAGGGCGAATTCACCCGGCCCCCCGGCTGACCTGCGCGTCGCCGGAGAAAACGTCCTGACGCTGCGTGAGCCCCTCGGGGGAGAAACGCCCGCCGCTCGGGTGGCCCGCATTCAGCGGGTGCTGCAGCAGCTGGCGAACAATCCCCACTTCCGGCCGGAACAGTTACGCATCTATCGGGTCGACAGCAGTCGTCTGATTCAGGTCGAGAATTCGAACCAACTGGTGATGGTGATCACCGCCGCCGATGCCCGCGCCCTGGATAGTGTGCCGGATCTGGTGGCGATCCAGGCCCGCAGCCGACTGATTGAGGCGATCGCCCGGCTGCGGGAGCAGCAGAGCCCGGGCCAGCTGATCCACAGAGGGTTACAGGCGGCGGGGGCCCTGGCCCTTTACCTGCTGCTGCTCTGGGGCCTGTCCTGGGCTCGGCCGCACCTGCTGCGCTGGAGCGACCATCTGCAGCGCGGACCACTGCAGGGGCTGCGGATTCAGCAGCTGGAGCTGATCAGCGCCCAGCGAGCCCATGGTCTGGCCCGCAGGGGACTGCAGCTAGGCTACTGGCTCACAGTCGTGCTGCTCACCTACGGGTTCGTACCGGTCATTCTGCAGAACTTTCCCGCCACCGCAGCAGCGGCGGATGCGCTGTTCGAGCACATCCTGACGACAGTCCAAGGACTCGGAACGGCGGTGATCGGCTACCTGCCCAATCTGGTCGCTCTGGCCCTGATCGGCCTGATCGGTCGCTGGGCGCTGCAGCTCAACCGCCGCATCTTTCGGGCCCTGGAAACCGGTCAGCTGCAGTTTCAGGGTTTCTACCGCCACTGGGCCCCACCCACCGCTCGCATCAGCAGCTGGCTGATCATCGCCATCACCCTGACCATGGCGGTTCCCTACCTGCCGGGCTTCAAGTCCCCGGCCTTCCAGGGCATCTCCATCTTCCTGGGGGTACTGGTGTCGCTGGGCTCCTCGGCGATCGCCAGCAACGTGATCAGCGGACTGGTGCTGACCTACACCCGTGCCTTCGAGCAGGGCGATCGCGTCGAGATCGAAGGCAGCACCGGCTACGTCCTCGAAAGCACCCTGTTCGTGACCCGGCTACGCACTCCCAAGAACGTGGTGGTCAGCATCCCCAACTCGAAGATTCTCGGCAGCACGATCAGCAACTTCAGTCAGTCCCGTCAGGAGACCCCCGGGCCCCTGCTGATCCACACCACCATCACCCTCGGCTACGACCTGGCCTGGACCCGGGTGCATGCCGCCTTCATCGAGGCCGCCCACCGAACCCCGGAGGTGCTGCGCGAGCCGGCCCCCTTCGTGCTCCAGACCGCCCTCAACGACTTCTACGTCAGCTACCAGCTCAACGCCTACACCGATGCCCTGGCCCAGCTAGACCGGGTGCAGTCGGAGCTGCACGCCAACCTGCTCGATAGCTGCCGGGATGCCGGCATCGAAATCATGTCGCCCCACTACTTCGCCCTGCGGGATGGGAATGCCTCGACCATCCCGCCCCAGCCGGACGCCTAGCTACCAGCGGATGTTGATCCGGTTGAAGCCGTTCTGGAACACCGTGCTGCTGGCATTGGGTCCCCCGTAGGTGCGGCTGCCCCCGGTGGGATCCTCCGCGGGCCGCGGGGCCGGGCGGGTCGTCGGGGCGGGTGCAGAGGCAGCGGCCTGATCCGGCGATTGCACCTCCAGCCGGGTCAGGGTCGGGGCCTGCAGTGCCGCCGGATCGGGCCGGGTGAGCGGTCCCCCCAGGTCCGACGCCTGACGGGAGGTCTCCTGGGCGATCGCTGTCCCCGCCAGCAGCAGGGTCCCCAGCAGCCCCAGGCCACCGCGACACCAGAATGACCGGATTCGGGACATCATCCGTTCCCCTACAGACTGCATTCCAGGCTACCGTCCTCCGACGAGGCTCGAGGCCCATCAGGGATTTCAACCGGCAGCGGAACAGTCCATAAGCGATCGCAATCAGCCACAGGCCGGAGTGACACGCTTCGCAACTGCGGGGCCTCGCTGTGGGGCCTACACTGGCCCACAGGACCAGTTTCAGTGAGGTATCTTCCGTGTCCCAGGACAATCAGACCCAGACGCCGGCCGCCACTCCCGAAACCACCGCCCAGGCCGAAACCACTGCGGTCAAGAGCCCGGCCGAGAAGTTCAAGGAGTACTGCCAGGACAATCCGGACGCCACCGAATGCCGGATTTACGAGGACTGATTCAGTCGCCTCATCCGACACGGTTCGTTTCAACACCCTTCACGGACCGGGCCGCTGCCCGAGGGCAGCACCTAGTGATGGTCCGGTCCCGCTCAATCCTTGAAACCACGGCCTTCCTCCGGGAGGGCCGTTTTTCTTGGGGCTCACGCCTCGCTCGGGTCCGCCACCGGAGCAGCCAGGGCCAGCCCGAGGGCATCGAGCAGCCGATTGGCGGGGCACACCTCCAGGGCGGGATGCCGCTGCTCCTGGGCAGCAGGCACAATCGCCCGGGTGAAGCCGAGCTTGGCCGCCTCCTTCAGTCGCTGCTCCAACTGGGCAACCGGTCGCAGCTGGCCGCCGAGCCCGAGTTCGCCGATCAGCACCGTATCGGGTCGCACCAGGCGATCGCGGAAGCTGGCCGCCACCGCCACCGCCATGCCCAGATCCGCCGCCGGTTCCGCGACGTTCAGCCCCCCGGCAGATGCCAGGTAGGCGTCGAACTTGGACAGGGGCAGGCCCACCCGCTTCTCCAGCACCGCCAGGATCTGCAGCAGCCGGTTGTACTCCAAGCCCGTCACGGACCGGCGGGGCGACGGATAGCTGGTGGGGCTGACCAGGGCCTGCAGTTCCACCAGCAGCGGGCGCGTGCCCTCGCAGGCGACGATGGTGACCGTGCCCGGACTGACTTCGTCCCGGCCACCCAGGAACAGGGCCGAGGGATTGGTCACTTCCTCCAGCCCCTGGTCCACCATCTCGAACACCCCCAGCTCGTGGGTGGCCCCGAAGCGGTTCTTGACCGAGCGCAGCAGGCGGTGGCTGGCGAAGCGTTCCCCCTCGAAGTAGAGGACGGTGTCGACCAGGTGCTCCAGCACCTTGGGACCGGCGATCGCCCCCTCCTTGGTGACGTGGCCGACGATCAGCAGGGTGATGTTCAGCTGTTTGGCCACCCGCATCAGCGCCGCCGTGCACTCCCGCACCTGGGCCACCGACCCCGGCGCCGAACTGAGACTGGGCAGATACATCGCCTGGATACTGTCGATCACCGCGATCGGGGGGCGCAGGGACTCCAGTTCCTGCAGCACCACCTCCAGATCCGTTTCCGGCAGCAGGTAGAGGTGCGGGGGTTCCGTTCCCTCCCCGGAACCCGTCCCCCGACGACCGATCCGGCTCCAGCGCAGCTTCACCTGCTGGCCTGACTCCTCAGCACAGCAGTAGAGCACCGGCATCTGCCGGGCCAGACCGTGGGCCGTCTGCAGCAGCAGGGTCGACTTGCCGATGCCCGGATCGCCCCCAATCAGCACCAGGGATCCGGGGACAAGCCCGCCCCCCAGAGCCCGGTCAAACTCCCCGAAGCCCGAGGGAATACGGGCCTGACGGACATCGGCGATCTGGGACAGCGTAAGGGCCGCCCGGGGCTGAGCCGGTGCTGCCGTCGCCCGAGCCCGCCGGGGGGCCTTACCGGCCGCCGCCGTGACAGTCACCGCCGCCAACTGCTCCACCAGGGAGTTCCAGGCACCACAGCCCGGGCAGCGTCCGAAATACTGCCGCGATCGCGCCCCGCACTCCTGACAGCTGTATTCACTCTGGGACTTGACCATGGGACCGCCGCGACGGAACTGACTACAGAAATCTTTAACAAAACCGTAATCCCCCTCCCGAGGGAATGGGCGCTCTATTCAGGGATTCGGGGGCAACGGTAAGATCAGGCTGATTTTCTGCCATCGCTTCCACCAGCGGCAGAAGCCACCGCGAGGGGACCCGTCTTGGAGAGCCAGAAAGAAAAAATCCTTGTCGTCGATGACGAAGCCAGCATCCGCCGCATTCTGGAAACGCGGCTGTCGATGATTGGCTACGACGTGGTCACGGCAGCGGATGGGGAAGAGGCAATCGAGCGATTCCGGGATGCCGACCCTGATCTGGTGGTCCTCGACGTGATGATGCCGAAGCTGGATGGCTACGGGGTCTGTCAGGAACTGCGCAAGGAATCCGACGTTCCGATCATCATGCTCACTGCCCTGGGGGATGTAGCCGACCGGATTACCGGTCTGGAGCTGGGGGCCGATGACTATGTCGTCAAGCCGTTCTCCCCGAAGGAACTGGAAGCCCGCATCCGCTCGGTGCTGCGGCGGGTCGACAAGGGAGGTGCCAATGGCATCCCCAGTTCCGGCGTGATCCAGATCAATCAGATCCGGATCGACACCAACCGCCGCCAGGTCTACAAGGGGGACGAACGCATCCGCCTCACCGGCATGGAATTCAGCCTGCTGGAACTGCTGGTCAGCCGTTCCGGCGAAGCCTTCTCCCGGGCTGAGATTCTGCAGGAGGTCTGGGGCTACACCCCCGAACGCCACGTCGATACCCGGGTCGTGGACGTACATATCTCCCGACTGCGGGCCAAGCTCGAGGAGGACCCGAGCAATCCCGAGCTGATTCTCACCGCCCGGGGCACCGGCTACCTGTTCCAACGCATCGTTGAACCGGGCGAAGCGGCGGGCTGAGCAGCCCAAATCCCGCGACCAGACTGGTCTGATAAAATCCTGAAGGTCTCTGACGCGGTGTTTCGATGGGTGTGACGCAGGCACGAATCGCTGTAGACGCCATGGGTGGCGACTACGCTCCCGATGAGATCGTCAAGGGTGCGATCCTGGCCCGCGAACAGCTCGGCATCGAAACCATCCTCGTGGGTGATGCAGCCCGCATCCGCGCCCTAGTGGAGCAGTACGCCCCCGGTCAGAGCTTCGAGATTGAACCGGCCACCGACGTGATTGCGATGGAGGACGACGCCACCGTTGTGCGTCGGAAGCCCCAAGCCTCGATCAATGTGGCCATGAATCTGGTCAAGCAGGGCCGGGCCGATGCCGTCGTCTCTGCGGGTCACTCCGGGGCCGTGATGGCTTCGGCCCTGTTCCGTCTGGGTCGCATCCCGGGAATCGAGCGACCGGCCATCGGTGCGCTCTTCCCCACCGCCAACCCCAACCAGCAGGTGCTGGTGCTCGACGTCGGCGCCCAGGTCGAGTGCAAGCCCCGCTACCTGGAACAGTTCGCCGTCATGGGCTCGGTCTACAGCCAGGACGTCCTGGGGGTCGAGTCCCCCCGCGTCGGCCTAATCAACATCGGCGAAGAGGAGACCAAAGGCAACGAGTTCTACTACTCGGTGCACCAGCTGCTCAAGGCCAACTCGGAAATCCGCTTCGTCGGCAATGCCGAGGGTCGGGACGTGCTCTCGGGTAATTTCGACGTGATCGTCTGTGACGGCTTCGTCGGCAACGTCATGCTCAAGTTCCTCGAGTCGGTGGGCTCCACCGTGCTCGGTATCCTCAAGGAGGAACTGCCCCGGGGTAAACGGGGCAAGCTGGGCGCCACCATCCTCAAGCGGAACCTGAAACGGATCAAGCAGCGCATGGACCACGCCGAGCATGGCGGCGCGCTGCTGCTGGGCGTCAACGGCATCTGCATCATCAGCCACGGCAGTGCCAAGGCTCCCTCGATCGTCAGTGCCCTACGGCTGGCGTCTGAGGCCAGCCAGCATGGCACCATCGCCCACCTGACCCGGGAAATCGCCGGCATGGTGAATTCCGGGCCGAACCCCGCGACGACGGCCGTGGCCGCCCCCGCTGTCAGCTGAACAGTGATCCCTTTGTGGTTTACTGAGAATTTCCGGGCTGATCACGGAGAACAGGCTTGAGTCAGACAGCAGTCGGTGTCGCGCTGATCGGGAGTGGATCGGCCGTTCCCGCAACCGTTCTCAGTAACGATGATCTGGCGAGAGCCGTTGACACCTCCGATGACTGGATCCGCACCCGCACCGGCATCCGTCAGCGTCGACTGATTGAGGGCGAGGAGTCCCTCAGCAGTCTGGCGATCCGAGCCGGGGCGCAGGCGATCGCCGCCGCCGGCATCGAAGCCCGCGACATCGACCTGATCCTGCTGGCCACCTCCACCCCCGACGATCTGTTCGGCAGCGCCGGGGCAGTCCAGGCCGGCCTGAACGCTCCCCGGGCCGTCGCCTTCGACCTCACCGCCGCCTGTTCCGGCTTTCTGTTCGGGCTGGTCACCGCCGCTCAGTTCATCCGCAGCGGCACCTACCGCACCGTGCTGCTGATTGGGGCCGACGTGCTCTCCCGCTGGACCGACTGGAGCGATCGCCGCACCTGTGTCCTGTTCGGCGACGGGGCCGGAGCCGTGGTCCTGCAGGCCAACTCCGAGGAGCGGCTGCTGGCCCATGAGATGCGCAGTGACGGCAGCCTCAACGGCTGTCTCACCCTCGGCTATCAGGGTGAGCCCCGGGCCTTGCCCGGTAATGCCGTCACCGTCCAGCAGGGGGGCTACCGAAGTGTGGCGATGAACGGCCAGGAAGTCTACAAGTTCGCCGTCCGCCGGGTGCCGGAAATCCTCGACAAGGTGCTGCACCGCGCCGAGGTCGACCCCGAGCAGGTGGACTGGCTGCTGCTACACCAGGCCAACCAGCGCATCCTCGATGCCGTAGCCAGCCGCTTCGGCATACCGAATGACAAGGTGCTGAGCAACCTGGCCCACTACGGCAACACCTCTGCCGCCACCATCCCGCTGATGCTGGACGAAGCTGTGCGCGACGGCCGGGTCAAGGCCGGAGATCTGGTGGCTGCTTCCGGCTTCGGAGCCGGGCTCTCCTGGGGAGCAGCCCTGTTCCGCTGGGGCGTCTAGCCCCCCTTCCGACTGATTCACTCTCAGGAGTACTGCAATGACGACTGCGTGGGTGTTCCCCGGTCAGGGGTCCCAGGCCACCGACATGGCCGATGCGCTCGCCGATCTGCCCGAGGCCCAGGCGCGCTTCGCCGAAGCCGAGCAGATTCTCGGCTGGTCGGTGCTGGAACGCTGCCGGGCCGAGGCGGCCGAGCTCTCCCGCACCAGCAACACCCAGCCCTGCCTCTACGTGGTCGAAGCCATCCTGGCCGATCTGCTCAAGGCCAAGGGCGAAACTCCGGCCTACGTTGCCGGGCACAGCTTGGGCGAGTATGTGGCCCTCTACACCGCCGGGGTGTTCGACTTCGCCACCGGCCTGAACCTGGTGAAGCGCCGCTCGGAACTGATGCAGCAGGCCTCCGGCGGTAAGATGGCTGCCCTGCTGGGCTTCGACCGTGCAGCCCTGGAAGCGGCCATCGCCGCCATCGAAGGCGTCGTCCTGGCCAACGATAACAATCCCGGTCAGGTCGTAGTCTCCGGCAGCCCCGAGGCCGTGGATCAGCTGCTGGCCGAGGTGAAGTGCAAACGGGCCGTGCCCCTGGCGGTGTCCGGGGCCTTCCATTCGCCCTATATGGCCGAGGCGGCCGCAGAGTTCAGCCAAACCCTGGAGGCGGCGGAGTTCCGCGATGCCAGCGTGCCGGTGCTGTCCAACGTCGATCCCCAGCCCGCCACCGATGCGGCAACCCTCAAACAGCGTCTGCTGAGCCAGATGACCGGTTCGGTGCGCTGGACCGAAACCAGCCTGAAACTGGGCGACCTGGGCGTCACCGAACAGGTGGAAGTCGGCCCCGGCAAGGTCCTCGCCGGTCTGATGAAGAAGACCTGCGAGGCGATCGCTCTGCGCAACGTCAGCACCCCGGCGGATCTCTGATGACCCAGTCTCTGGCTCGCATTCCCAAGCGGTTCCAGCTGTCCTATCGGATTGCCCGGGACATCTTCGTCAGTCCGATCTTCCGGCTCGCGTTCCGCGGGCGTATCTACGGCCGCAATCGTGTGCCCCGCGTCGGTCCCCTGGTGGTGGTCAGCAACCACGCCAGCGACCTGGACCCGCCCTTCGTCGGGGCCGGGCTGAAACGTCCGGTCGCCTTCATGGCCAAGGAGGAACTGTTCCGGGTGCCGGTCCTGGGTCTGCTGATCCGGGCCCTGGGGGCCTATCCGGTGAAGCGGGGCAGCTCGGATCGCAAGGCGATGAAGGCGGCGATCGACAGCATCAGCAGCGGCTGGGCCACCGGGCTGTTCCTGGATGGCACCCGCACCCCCGACGGCCGCATCCGCGAGCCGAAGCTCGGAGCGGCCCTGATCGCCGCCCGCACCCAGGCGCCGCTGCTGCCGGTGGCCGTGATCGGCACCGAGAAAATCCTGCCCAGGGGTGCCAAGCGGCTGCAGTTCGTTCCCGTCAGCCTGCGCATCGGCGACCCGATCGCACCGCCCACCTCGACAGATCGGGCCGAACTGCAGCGGGTCACTGACCTCTGCGTCGCAGCGATCAACGCGCTCCAGGATCAAGGGCGTTAGGCCAGATCCGCCTCAGCACCTGGGGAATGCCATGCTCCAGGGCCCAGCGATCGCCAGCATCCCCGGTGGCCACCCAGAGCAGGGAACGGGCTCCATCCCGGACCGCCCGACTCAGGGGTTCCGGGTCCTTGCCCGTCGGCACCGGTTGGGGGTCGAGGGCAATACCACGACTCCCGAAGACGATGGTGCCGATGATCAGGGCCCGGCGCATGTGGTAGTCCGAGGTCACCAGATAGACCCGACGGATCCCCCGCTCACGAAAGCGGTCGGCCAGGGTGGTGAAGTTGGAGACGGTGTCCACTGCCTGGTAGTCGAGGTGCAGCCGCTGGGGCGCCACCTGCGCTTGCCGGAACAGCCAGTCGGCATACTCGGGGTTGGTGCCGCTGGAGACCCAGATCGGCAGGTCCGGGTAGTAGCCTCCCAGCGCCGCCGCATACTTCTCCCGAGCGGTACCACCCCCCAGCACCAGAATGGCCTGGGGCCGAGCCGGGAGAGTGGCCCAGGTCTGCCAGACCCAGACTCCCAGAGCCAGGGTCAGGCCCAGCAGCCAGAGTCGAGCACGCCTTGGGAATCGTCGACGGCGGCGAGGCACAGCCCTTACCGTTCGACCGGGTGCTGGCCGTAGAAGGGGAGGGCGTCGCTCCAGGCGGGGCGATCGCCTCGCCCGTAGCGGCGGCGGGCCATCTCCAGCAGGCCGACGACGGTGGCCGCCTGACCGGGGGCGGCGTCGACGCGACGGTGGGGATAGGGACATCGGGCCAGGCACGCCTCCCACTCGGTCGGGCTGTAGAGGGTCTCCGGCCAGTCGCAGACGGCCAATTGCTGT
Source organism: uncultured bacterium (assembly GCA_963923365.1). Classification (GTDB taxonomy): domain Bacteria; phylum Cyanobacteriota; class Cyanobacteriia; order Synechococcales; family Synechococcaceae; genus CAWUMD01. Next base: position 2,855 of record CAWUMD010000044.1, on the reverse strand, counting down.
TCCGGATCCCAGTGGTAGAGGGCCGTCACCAGTTCGCCCCGCTGGGCCTGCAGTTCCAGGGCCAGTCGTTCATCCGCCTGCCCAGCCTGGGCTTCCCGCCAGACAATTCCCGCCAGATTCGACGCGGCAAACAGGGGAATCTTCAGCTGCTGGGCCAGGGTGCGGGCCGTCACCACACCCAGCCGGGTGCCGGTGAAGCCGCCCGGACCCGCCGCCACCGCCACGTAGGCCAGTTCCGACCAGGGGCGATCGCCCCAGAACTGCTGCAGACGCCCGTGTAGTTCCGTCGAGGTGGCTCGTCCCAGATCCACCACCACCGACTCCATCGTTCCATCCGGGTTGGTCCGGGCCAGGCCCAGTTCCGGCGTTCCCGTATGCAGCGCCAGTCCGTAGCCTGCCGTCACGTTACCTCATTCCATTCTTGATGCCGTTCAGGTGGGAACCGGCTGACCCGGCCGCAGTCGAATCCACCGTCCCCGATCTTCCGCGAAGCTGGCACAGCCGACAACATCCCACTCCATCTCGATGCCACCCTCGGGGGTGCGGATGTTGACGTTGATCGTCGGATCCGTGGGTTGGAAATCGGGAGCGTCGCTCAGGTGCTGTTGGGCGTGCATACGCTCGACCTCGTGGTAGGTCGTACAGCGGTCCACATAGCGGCAATCGATACAGATGCACATCGGCCGGTCCCCGCAAGCGGTTCTGCTAATCTAGCCCAGGTCCGAACGCCCGTCCGCCCGCTGATGCACCTTCCCATCCCGATCGAGCGTCTCCGGCAGGCCATCCGGAGCTGGCCCTTCAGCCTGGCGGATCTGCCTGCGGACTGCTGGCTGGTGGGCGGCGCGGTGCGGGACCTGCTGATCAACCGCCAGAGCAGCAAACCGGATCTGGACTTCATCGTCTTCGAACCGGCCCTGGCCGTCGCCCAACGCTTCGCCCGGGCCCAGGGCGGGTCCTACGTCCCCCTGGATCCCCAGCGGCAGATTGCCCGGGTGGTGCTGCCGACCCTGACGGTGGATTTCGCCCGCTGCGAGGGCGATCGCCTGGAGGCGGATCTGCAGCGCCGGGACTACACCATCAATGCCATCGCCTGGCAACCGCAGCAGGAACGCCTCTGCGATCCCTGTGGCGGGCTGGCGGACCTCCAGCCGGGGCAGTTGCGGATGGTCAGCCCCACCAATCTGGCCGACGATCCCCTGCGGCTGCTGCGGGCCTTCCGCCAGTCCAGCCAGCTGGGCTTTCCGATCGAGACTGAGACCCTGCGGGCCATCGCGACGCTGGCCCCCCGCATCCGTGAGGTAGCGGCGGAACGGGTACTCGCGGAACTGCAGCAACTGCTGCACCAGGACCACCCCTGGCCATCCCTGGAGCAGGCGATCGCCCACGCTGTCCTCCAACCCTGGTTCCCCGCGGCCACGTTACCCCGCATCCAGGCGCTGGCCCGCGCCGAAGCCCACCTGATCGCGGCAGTTCCTGCCCTGAGCGGGATACTGACGCCGCTGCTGCCCCAGAGCCCCTGGAGCCTGCTCGCCCTGACCCGGTTCACGGCACTGCTGGATCCGGAGCCGATCGCCGCCGAGACCCGCCTGCAGACCCTCAAGGTGAGTCGGGCCCTGGCCCGCCAGACCCTGACCCTGCTGCAGTGCCAGAGTCACCTGCCTGCCGCCCGCCAGGGCAATCTCGAGGCCCGCTTCCGGCTCTACCGCCAGAGCCGGGAACTGCTGCCGGGGTGCCTGCTGATCGGCGACTACGGAGTCGATCTGATCCCGCTGCTCCAGGCCTGGCTGGACTCCACCGACCGGGTCGCCCACCCCCGGGCCTGGGTCGACGGCCGCCAGCTGATGCAGGCACTCGACCTGGCGCCGGGGCCGCAGATCGGTGACCTTCTCGAGGCGATCGCCCTGGCCACGGCCCGGGGCGAGATCGACAGTGTCGAAGCGGCGATCGCCCTGGCCCGGCAGCAGCTCACCAAGCGCCTCGGATAGACCCAGCGTGATAAGCTGGCGAAGGCGAACGACCTTCTCTCAGGCCTTGTTCTTCCTGACCGGAACTGCACTGACCGATTCCCTCGTGTTCTGACGGTTTCCGTGTCAACCTGCGGTGTGAGCAGGGTCTTCGAGGCGCTCCGACTGCCTGCAGTCCCCAGCGCATCCAAGTTTTACGCCAGCCCAGGACCTGCGTCCCTGTCACGGCCCCGAAGGCGGTGAATGGAGCCACCTGGCTCATCGTTGCGGAGTTTATCAGCTATGTCCATTCGTGTTTATGTCGGCAATCTGCCGAAGGAACTGGAAGCCGAGGAGTTCGAAGCCGTCTTCGCCGACGCGGGCGAGGGTGTCTCCGCCAAGCTGGTGACCGACCGCAAGACGGACAAGAGCCGTGGTTTCGGGTTCGTCACCTGTAGCGATGACGCCCAGGCCGAAGCCGTGATCGAGAAGTACAACGGGTTCCAGCTCAAGGAAACCCAGCTGAAGCTGGAGAAGGCGAACCCCCGCGACAGCAAGCCCGCCGGGGACCGCGGTGGCGATCGCCGCAGCAGCGGTGGAGCCGGTCGTCGTCCCGCCGTCAACCGGGGCCCCCGCGTCATCTCCTCTGATCCGGTCGGCGAAGCCGGTCCCGATCCCCGCTGGGCATCGGAACTGGAAAAGCTGAAGGAACTGCTGGCCGCCGCCCAGGTCTAACCGCAATCCGCAGCTTAGGCTCGGTCAATCGATAGAGAAACAGGAAAGGGGAGCCCCGTCAGAGGCTCCCCTTTCCTGTTTAAGCGCTGGGTGGCAAGGAGCTACAGCACGTTCGCCCGCAACCAGGCCGTCGGTAGACGGCGGAACTTACGCAGGGATGGCACGAAGGCCCGGCGG
>CAWUMD010000043.1:0-13120 GCA_963923365.1 uncultured bacterium | reverse complement strand
TGAGCCTGAACCGAGCCGCGGTTCAGGAACTGCAACGCTACCAGCGCAGCCTCGCCTCCTGATGCCCCCCTTACCCCTGGCGGATCTGCCCGGGATCGGCGACGAACCACGGCAACGGCTCGCCCAGGCCGGCCTGCGGACGACAGCCGATCTGCTGCATGCCCAGCGGCAACGGCCCTCCCTGGCGGCAGATCTGGGCCTGACCCCACGGGAATTCGGTAAACTGCTGGCCCTGGCCCGTCTGGCAGAGATTCCGGGGGTCGGTCCTCGCTACTGCGGGGTACTGCTGCACATCGGCATCAGCACCCCGCAGAACCTGGCCCAAAGCCGACCGGAGCAACTGCAGGCCAGCATCCTGCGTCTGCACCGGCAACTGGGACTGAGTCGCGAGCAATGCCCCGGCGGGGATACCCTGCGCCAGTGGGTGGCGGCCGCTCGCCGCTACCGCTGATCTCAGGGCACCACCGGACTGGGGCTGAGGGCAGCGTCTTCTCCCTGGATCTGTTCGAGCATCGCCTGCACCCCCCGATGAATGCGACGGGTGACGGTCATCGGGCTGACCCCGATGCGATCTGCCACTTCCTTACGGGACATGCCCCGGAAGTAGACGTATTCGATCGCCGCCCGGGTCTTTTCCTCCAACTGGCTCATCGCCTGCTGCAGCTGCTGCCGTTCCTCCTGAACCAGCTGCATCGACTGGTAGCTGCTGTCGGGCAGGGTATCTCCCAGGGTCATGGTCGAATCGGTGGTCTGACTGAGGGTGGCATCCAGACTCAGGGGCAGGCGGTTGCGTCCGGCCAGCCGGATTTCCTCCCATTCCTCGATCGTCAGAGAGAGCGCTCGGGCGATATCACTGTCACTGGGCTGGCGTCCGGTCTTCAGGGCCAGCTGTTCCCGCGCCAGCTGCCCGGCCTTCTGCAGTTCCTGCCAGCGGCGGGGAATCTTCACCGTGCTGCCACGATCGCGCAGAAAGTGGAGAATTTCGCCCCGGATGTAGGGCACCGCAAAGGAGCTGAAGGCACAGCCTTCACTGGGCCGGAAGCGCTCGATCGCCCGGATCAGGCCCAGGTAGCCGATCTGTTCAAGATCCTCGTAGGGTTCCGAACACTGGTGGCTGAGTCGGTGGGCAATCTTGCGCACCAGTCCCAGGTTCAGTTTGACAATCTGGTTCCGTAATGACACGGATGGATGGTCTGCGTAGGCAACCAGCAGTTCCATACCGCGTGTCCGTAGGGAAGTCTGAACGACCATGAGCCCAATCCCCGAAGCGAAGTTAAGCACCAGGCCGAACCGGATGGTCCGGCTCCCCTCCTCACTGTGATCCCACGCTATTTCCGGGGCCGGAGCGGGTCAATGCACCGTAATATTCCGCAAACGCCACCAAAATCCCTGCTGCAACGACTGTTAAGGTCAGCGGGCGATCGCCACTTCAGTCAGCAGCTGTAGCGGACCCAACTGCCGCAACTGTTCCCCCTGGGCGGCGTCCTGGACCAGCAGCGCCCCGGCGAAGCCCAGGGAGTTGACACTGATGCCCAGGCAATGTTCCCGGCGACGGGGCACGATCATCATCCAGTTCCGGGCTGCCAGCAGATTGTAGGGAGCCAGGGCCTGCGGTCCTTCAACCGGCAACCCGCAGCGTTCGAGCAGCTGCACATAGGTATGCCAGAGCATCTCGCCAGCGGTGGCCGGATCGGACCAATCAAGGGCCAGCGGAGCCAGGGCATGGCGATAGGGCAGCCGGGTAAGCTCACCCCGGCTGGACCAAGTCTCATCCCGGCGCAGCCACTCCAGCAGGGGCAACTCGGTGCCCGGGGCGAAGGCGTCGAAGGGGATCAGCTGCAGGTGTTTATGGGGCTGGCTGGCCCCAGCCAGGGTGCCCCCGTTGTAGAAGACGAAGCCGTCGAATTCCGCCAGGGTGAGTGCCAGCGCCTGGAAGTCGGCCCCCGTCAGCCAGTCATCCTGGGAGGCAAAATCGCGGGTGATGATCAGCAGATGATCGTCGAGAACATTGAACTTGTTCAGCAGGCAGAGGTGGCGATCGCCCAGGTCTGCGACGTAGAGTTCCGGCTCATAGGGCAGGAAAGGATTACGCGGTTTCGGGGCCTGCTGCTGGGCGGCCGTGGCCTGCTGCTTGCGCTGCAGATTGGCCAGCTGACGCACCAGGAATGGCAGCTCGGCGTCCTGCAGCCGTTCGCAGGCCGTATCGAAGGATTTGAGGGCACCGCTGGCCAGGGCCGAGGTCGACACCTGCCGCAGCCAGTCGCGCAGGCAGCCCGGCTCCAGGGCCCGGCGCCCCTGTTCGGTCTGCAGAGTCAGCTCGCTCATCAGAAGTTGAGGCGGGCCAGTTGAGCCCCCCGATAGTAGCTGCTGAGAATCTGACCGAAACGGTAACCCTGCTCGGCCAGTTCCCGGGCGCCGTGCTGGCTCATACTCGCCCCCAGATGCCCGTGGGCTTCCACCACCAGTTGATCGGTAGCGGCGTAGAGGCTCTCGACGATGCCACCCCGGTAGCTGAGCAGCAGGCCGCGGGTGGCAGCGATCGCCTGGCGTCCGGCATCGCTTTCACCCTCGACGCCTCCGTAGGCCTGCCAGCGGGGGGTTGCCCCCAGGTCGTAGGCCCGATTGGCGGGACGGGCCATGTGCACGATGGCGTAGGAGCGGGCGGCGATCGCCTGGGCCTTGAGCGCTTCCATCGGCCAGCTGGCGGGCATTTCCGAGGTCACCACCCCAGCCAGATACTGCTCGAGATCGACGTAGTTGACCGCCAGCAGACCCTGCTCCGTCGCCATCAGCTTCAGCTTGCCGCGGTACCAGCGGCCATCCACCGCCACCAGTCCCTGCCCGGCCGGCTGCAGCCAGAGACCGCTGCCCACGGGCAGATCCCCCAACCGCGCCCCCTCCGGCGTCACCGTCGCCGCCACGGGACGGTTGGCTGGCAGGGTCGCCAGAATCTGGCCGTTGTCCCGGGTGAGGTACACCTCCCGGGAGCCCGCCAGGGTGAGGCGAGGGACATCCACCGCCAGAGCCACCCGAATCATCAGTCGCGAGGAGCGGGCCGGGGCAGCGGAGGGAACCTGAAGGTCCGGAGCCATCGCGGGGGGAGGTACCGGAGCCGGGCTGGCCGCAACCGGACGGTGCTGATGCGCCGCTGCACTACCGTTTTCCGACAGCACCTGCTCCATCAGCTGCTCGAAACGGGCCTGGTGATCCGGCGGTGGAGCGGGTTCCGGCCAGAGGCGGGCCAGACCGGGCAGGGCCACCCCGGCCAGCAGCGGTACCCCCACGGCGGTGCCCAGCAGCAGAGGCTGACGCTTACCCCGTTGTTGCAGGCGCCGCCAGCGCCATTTCAGAAGCCGTTGCCAGTCGTTCATCACCATCCGTGGATCAGGGCAATTGCAGGTCGATGCGCATCGTCGTCAGGGCCTGGCCCGCCAGGAGCACCCGCTCTCCCCGACATTCGACCCGCACCAGCCCACCGCGGGCCGAGACCTGCCGGGCCAGCCAGCGATCGCCACAGCGCGGCTGCCAGTAGGGAGCCAGGGCACAGTGGGCCGAGCCGGTGACCGGATCCTCGGCGATTCCCAGCCGGGGTGCGAAGAAGCGCGAAACCACCCTTACGTTAGCGGCCCCGGCGAGGGCTGTGACGACCAGGCCGGAGCAGTCGAGGGCTGCCAGCCGTCCCTGATCGGGCTCACAGGCCCGGACCGCTGCCTCGTCCGTCAGTTCCGCCACCCAGTAGCCGATGGGCGTCGTGGCCAGTGCCACCACCGGGGTCCCCAGCAGGTCGCTCAACGCGGCGGTCTGCTCCAGGGGCTGAGGCGGCTGGGCCGGAAAGTCCATGGCAATCCAGCCGTCGGCCTGGCGATCGCAGCGCAGCTCACCACTGCGGGTGTGGAAGCGGGCGGTGCGTTCGGGGGCCAGGTGCCCGGCCTCCCAGAGGATGTGGGCGCTGGCCAGAGTGGCATGACCGCAGAGGTCGACTTCGGTGCTGGGGGTGAACCAGCGCAGCTGCCAAGCCTCTCCGTGGGGTACCAGAAACGCGGTTTCGGAACAGTTGAGCTCGGCGGCGATCGCCCGCATCAGGTCCTCCGCCAGCGGTTCCGGGGTGACGCAGACGCCGGCCGGGTTCCCCGTGAAGGGGACAGCCGCGAAGCTATCCACCTGAAACATCCGCAGCGTTGCCATGCGCCATCTCCAGACCCTGTCCGCATTGTCCGGGATGCAGGGGCGCGAAGAAAACCTGCTTATCTGCCGGAATGCCGTAACCGCACGCCTAGAGTGCAGGTAACACCTGAGGATCCGCCATGAACCATGACGTCGGTATCCGAAACCTGGCGATCGTCGGCCCCTACGCCAGCGGCAAGACCAGCCTGCTGGAGGCCCTGCTGTTCGCCGCCGGGGCGATCGATCGCCGCGGTCGCACCCAGGACGGCAACACCGTCGGAGACAGCAGCCCCGAGGCCCGCGATCGCCGCATGACCGTGGAACTCAATGTCGCCGGCTGCGATCTGGCGAACCTGCACCTGAACCTGCTCGACTGCCCCGGATCGGTGGAGTTCCAGCAGGAGACCCTGAACGCCCTGATCGGGGTCGATGCCGCCCTGGTCTGCTGTGAAGCTGACCCCGAGCGGGTGCTGACGCTGGCACCTCTGCTGCGCTTCCTCGACCAGCGGCAGATTCCGCACCTGCTGTTCGTCAACAAGATCGACCGCACGGAGCCGGGGCAGTTCACCGCCTGTTTCGAGGCCCTCAGAGACATCTCGGAACGGCCCCTGGTCCTGCATCAATTCCCGATTCACGATGACCGCGACCCGATCGGCTACGTCAATCTGATCGACGAGAGTGCACACCATTTCACGGACGATCACGACATTCCGCTGCCTGCCGCGCTCAAGGTCGCCGAAACCGCTGCCCGCCAGCACCTGCTGGAGGTCCTGGCGGACCATGACGATGAACTGCTGGAACTGCTGCTGGAGGAGCAGCCTCCCAGCCCCGAGATGATCGAACGGGATCTGCGCCGAGATCTCAGCCGCGATGATCTGGTGCCGGTCCTGCTGGGCAGTGCCGACCGCGGCTGGGGGATCCGCGCCCTGCTGCGGTGCCTGGAGCGGGAGGTACCCGACCCGGCCCTGACCGCCGCCCGCCTGGAGCTGGAAGCGGGCCCCGACTGCCAGATCCAGGTGCTGAAAACCTACCAGCAGCCCCAGGCCGGCAAACTCTCGCTGGTGCGCATCTGGAGCGGGGAGCTGCGCGATGGCATGACCCTGAACGGCGATCGCAGCGGCGGTCTCTACCGACTGCTGGGTAATCAGCTACTGCCGCTGGAGAGTGCCCAGGCCGGGGACATCATCGCCATCAGCCGCCTGGACCGGGCCTGCACCGGTGACACCCTGAGCGAGGGCGACGTGAGGCCGTCCCTTCCCCGGGCACCGCAGCTGCAGCCGGTCTACGCTCTGGCGATCGCCCCGGAGCGGCGCAATGATGAGGTCAAGCTCAGCCAGGCCCTGAAGCGGCTGCAGGAAGAGGATCCCGCCCTGCACTGGGAACAGCATGGGGATACCCATGAGGTGATTCTCTGGGGCCAGGGCGAGATTCACCTGAAAGTGGCCCTGGAGCGGCTGCGGCGCAAGTTCGGACTGCCGATGACCAGCCAGGCCCCAGCCGTTCCCTACCGGGAAACGATCCGGCGGGCCAGCCGCAACATCCACGGGCGCTACAAGCACCAGACCGGCGGCCATGGTCAGTTCGGCGATGTCTATCTGGATGTGCAGCCCCTGCACCGGGGGGAAGGCTTCCGCTTCGACGAACGTATCGTCGGCGGGGTTGTGCCGCGCCAGTACATTCCCGGCGTCGAATCCGGGGTGCGGGATCAGCTGGACCATGGCCCGCTCGGCTATCCGGTGGTAGATGTGGCGGTCACCCTGACCAACGGCAGCTACCACAGCGTCGACAGCTCCGAACAGGCCTTCCGTCAGGCGGCTCGACTGGCGATGCAGGAGGCTCTGAACAGCGGCGAGCCCGTACTGCTGGAACCGGTACTGGCGGTGACCGTCTCAGTACCGGCCAGCTTTACCGCTGCCGCCCTGAAGCTGGTCAACGGCCGTCGTGGCCAGGTCCTGGGCTATGACCGCAAACCCGACTGGGAGGGCTGGGATGAGATCACCGCCCAGCTGCCCCAGGCGGAAATGCCCCAGCTGCTGGTGGATCTGCGCTCGGCTACCCAGGGCGTCGGCTTCTTCGACTGGCAGCCCGACCATCTGGAGGAAGTGCCGGAGCGCCGCGCCCAGCCCCAGGTGGTCGCCAGCCGGGGTCGCCGCCGCTGAGATCCCGTCCCCGCGGGGGGTGCACCGCGCGGTGCACCCCCCGCTCGGTCACTCCTCGGACGGACTCCGGGCCGGTCGGCATGCTAAGGATTGTGCAGCCTCTGAATCAGGACGATCCATGGCACTGCTGCTGGCTGGTGATATCGGCGGGACTCACACCCTGCTGCAACTGTTCCATCGCCAGGGCCGACAGAGCACGGTCGTGGCCGAGCTGTCCTACCGCAGCGCCGACTACTCCGGGCTGACCCCGATGGTGCGGCAGTTCCTGGGGGAGGTCGGCGAGGGCGATCGCCTGCAGGGGGCGGCCTTCGGGGTCGCCGGACCGGTGGTCGGCGGTCATGCCCGCCTCACCAATCTGGGCTGGCACCTGACCGTGGAGCAGCTGGCCTGGGATCTGGGCGTGCCCCTGGTGCGGCTGATGAATGACTTCGTGGCCGTCGGCTGGGGCGTGGATCTACTGACCCCGGAGCAGATGGTGGTCCTGCAGGATGTCCCGGATGATCCGTTTGCCCCCAGCGCCATCATCGGGGCCGGGACAGGCCTGGGGGAATGCTTCTGCGTCCCCGGCGATCGCGGCCCCACCATCGTTGCCAGTGAAGGCGCGCACGCCGACTTCGCCCCCCGCAATGAGCGCGAGTGGGAACTGCTGCGCTTCCTGCAGCAGCAGTACGACACCGACCACGTCTCGGTGGAACGGGTCGTCTCGGGCCAGGGCATCGGTGCCATCTACCGCTTCCTGGCACAGCAGCAGCCGAAGCAGGTCAGTGACACCCTGCAGCATGCCCTGAATTCGGATGAGGATCTGGCCGCCGCCGTCTCCACCGCCGCCCTGGTGCACCAGGACCCACTGGCTCGCGAGGCCATGCAGCTGTTCGTCGATGCCTACGCCGCCGAGGCCGGCAACATGGCCCTGAAGCTGCTGCCCTACGGCGGCATCTGGATTGCTGGAGGCATCGCCCCGAAGATCCTGCCCCTACTGCAGACCGACCGGTTCCTGGAGGTCTTCCGGGCCAAGGGACGTCTGAGCCGGATGATGCCCTGGTTCCCGATCCGCGTGGTCCTGGAACCCCGGGTCGGACTGCTGGGTGCCGCTCGGGCAGCAGCAAGCTGCATCTGACGCAACTCTATAATCAACTGGTTATCTGGTGCAGTCGATGGACGCCGACAGCTTCAAACAGGCGCTGGCCGCGGGCGATCGCCACTTTCCGGGACTGATGCTGCGGGATGCGGATCTGGTGCGGGTCGACCTGCGGGGAGCCGACCTGCGGGGAGCTGACCTGCGCCAGGCTCGGCTCGGCTTCTGCGATGCCCGCGGCATCAACCTGGAGGGGGCAGACCTGAGTGAGGCGGTCCTCTGGGGCGCCAATCTCGAGGGAGCCAACCTGCGTAACTGTCGGCTGCGGGAGGCAGACCTGGGTGGAGCGCTGCTAATCCACGCCTGCCTGAACGGCGCTCAGGGTCTGCGGGTCGGCTTCCGGGGGGCCCGTCTGGATGGGGCAGAGATCCGGGGCGCCTGCCTGCCGGAGGCGGACTTCCAGCCAGGGTCGGACGGCATCACCAGCCTGCGCCAGGTGGCGATCGCCGACACCGTTCTCAGCCACGCGCAGTTCCAGGGTGCGGATCTCAGCGGCGCCCAACTGCACCGCAGCCGTCTCTGCCGAGCGCAGCTGGTACCCAGTTTTCCGGCCGATCAGCCGACCACTCTACGGGGAACTCGCTTCGTGGCCTGCGACCTCAGCTTTGCCGACTTCAGCGGTGCGGATCGCGAGGGTGCCAGCTTCGAAAACTGCGATGACTACAGCAGTCTGGGCCTGGCTTGAGGACAGCAAACGCCAGAGACTGCATTACCATTTAATCAAGTAGAGTTGCGCCGCCATGACCCTCCCTGAACCCTGCCTGCTCTCCCAGCTCTCACCCCAGGCCCTGGCCCGGATTGCGGACTATTTCAAGGTTCTGGGGGAAAGCAGTCGGCTGCAGATTCTCTCGGCCCTGCAGGGAGAGGCGCTCAACGTCACGGAAATCATGCAGGCCACCGGGCTCAGTCAGGCCAATGCCTCCAAGCATCTGAAGTCACTCACCCAGCTGGGGATCGTCAGCCGTCGTCAGGAAGGGGTCTGCGTCTACTACAGCGTCGCCGAGCCGGTCCTGTTCGAAGTCTGCGGCCAGATCAGCAGCCTGATTGCCCGGCAGATGGAGCAGCAGCGCCGGGAAATCGCCGAGCTGGCACAACTGAGTGCCCGATGAGCACACCCACTGTGACTGCTTTCACCCCGGCGACGGAGTTGACCTTGCGTCGTCTCAAAGCCCTGGGAGAACCGCTGCGCTGGCGGGTACTGGAAGCACTGGCCGGGGGTGAGCTTTGTGTCTGCGACCTCTGCGATCGCCTGCAGGTGGCCCAGCCGAAGCTCTCGTTCCACCTCAAGGTGCTGCGGGAAGCAGAACTGATCGATGTGCGCCATGACCACCGCTGGGCCTTCTACCGGTTGCGCCCCCAGGCCTTCCGCGAGCTCCAGGCCAGCCTTGCCCCCTACACCGCCGAGGCGGCGACCCTGACGGCCACCGCCTCCAGCAGCTGCTGCTGAGGAAATCGCTCAGCCCTCCAGAAGACTCCGCAGCATCCAGGCGTTCTTCTCGTGGATCTGCATCCGCTGGGTGAGCAGATCCGCCGTCGGCTCGTCGTGGGCCGCATCCACCACCGGGAAGAGGGAGCGGGCCGTGCGCACCACCGCCTCCTGACCGAGCACCAGCTGCCGGATCATCTCCGGGGCGCTGACACCGTCCTCAGCCTCCTCGATCGAGGTGAGCTGGGCATAGGCGCGGTAGGAGCCCGGGGCCGGATAGCCGAGGGAGCGGATGCGCTCGGCAATCAGGTCAACTGCCAGGGCCAGCTCGGTGTACTGGGTCTCGAACAGCAGGTGCAGGGTCTGGAACATCGGACCGGTGACGTTCCAGTGGAAGTTGTGGGTCTTCAGGTAGAGGGTGTAGGAATCTGCCAGCAGACGACTGAGGCCCTCGGCAATCGCCTGGCGCTGGTCGGCGGAGATCCCCAGGTCGATGGGGGGCGGGCTGACGGGGGACTTGGCGTTCATGGGGCGTCTCCTCGGAAGGCCGGTCTGACTCGATTGAAACAGGGAAGCAACAGGCTGGAATAACTCCAGTAAAAGACTTAATCTGCCGCGATCTCCAGCTGACGACGCACCTCCTCGATGGGTAGTTCGAAGAAGCGGTCCCAGCGCTGGGCATAGAGCAGATGGGGCGATCGCCGTCCGCGACCGTAGGCCTTGCTGACCGCATCCAGCAGCCCGACCGCTTCTTCCGGAGTCGCCACGACGGAGCGCAGGAGCGCCGAGCAGACCACGATCAGGCTGAAGGCATTGGGCATCTGGCCCGACAGAAACGCCTGCAGGGCCACCTCGCCCCGGCCATCGGTGCCAATTCCCGCCGCCAGGTGATGGAAGTCGTGGGTAGTGCGCCAGAGGTAGGTGAAGTAGGTGAGGTCATCGACGACCTCCACCGGCGCCAGACTGATCACGTAGTTGGGGTCGAAGCCGGTACTGAGCATGTAGTCGGCATAGATGCGACCGAAGCTGCCCTCGGGCAGCCGCTGCATCGCCGCCAGATCGATGGCGGGCAGGGTCCAGCGTTCGTCGAACAGGGCGGCGGCTTCGGGGATGGTGCGCAGGGCCGCCACAGTCATCGGCCCGGCGGCATTGGCGTTGACCGCATCCTCCGCCTCGAACAGGCGGACGGTACCGCTCATCACATCCTGATCCAGCTCGAACAGGTGCTGGATGGCCTCGAAGGCCTGCTGGCGCTTCTGCAGATCGGTCTCGGTCATAGTGTCACTCCAGGCGATCGCCCCTCAGTCTGCCCCGGGAACCCGGCTGCGGGGAACCCCTCCAGGTGCGGGCACCCCTGCTGCAGGGGCAAGGCTGTCCTGGCCCGTCTCCCGCTGCAGATTGTCAAAGGCGAGGTTGCTGGTGGTGATCGCCTCGTAGAGCCCGGCCTGGGCGGCCGTCAGATCCCGTTTAGCCAGCATCAGTTCCAGAAAGTCCGCCACGTTGGCCCGGTAGCGCAGCTGGGCATCGCGGTAGGCACGCTCATTGGCACTGAGGGCCGCCTCTGCTGCCGACACCGCCGCCTGCTGGGCCTGCAGCTGGCTCCAGCTATCGGTCACATCCTGGGTGATCTGACGCCGGGCCTGGTCGAGGTCCGCACTCAGGCCACGACTGCGGGCCCGGGCTCCATCCGCCAGGGACGCCGCCAGACCGCCGTCGTAGAGAGGCTGACGCACCAGCAGCAGCGCCCCGGCATCGTAGAAGGTGCCATTAGCCTGTCCTCCAGCACTGCCCCCGAGGGTGATCGAGCCCAGGGGCGTACCGGTGGTTCCGCTCTGACCGCCGCTGCCACTGATCAGGCCACCGGTGATGCCACCACCCGCCAGCACCTGCACCGAGGGGTAGAGGGTGGCGATCGCCGCCTCCGCCTGCCGGTCCTGGGACTGCTGCAGCCGCTCCAGCGTGCGCAGCAGCGGCCGCTCCTCCAGGGCCAGGGTCAGGGTGCGATCGAGGGGATAGGGCCAGGTTCCCTGGAGCCGGATCGGGTCCGCCGCCCGCAGGCGATCGCCCGCGGTAAGGGCCAGCAGGTTCACGAGCCGGGCCTGTGCAGCCTGACGGGTCACCTGGGCCCGCACCAGCCCCTGACGGTCGTTGGCCTGCATCGCCTCGGTACGCAACAGATCGAGACGAGCCACCAGCCCCTTCTGCAGCAGCCGAGTGACGTTCTCCCGCAAGCGGGTGGAGGCGGCCAGGGCATCCTCCCAGACCGGAATCAGCGCCTCGCTCAGCTGCAGCTGCCGGTAGGCAGCTGTGGCCGAAAAGCGCACCTGACGCTCCTGCTCAGCCAGCGCAGCCCAATTACTGTCGCGCAGCAGTTCCACCGCCGACTGCCGGGAAGCCCGACCGAAGTCCACCAGGTCGTAGCGGATGGCCAGACCGACATTGCCCAGTAGGTTCTGGGCATCGAAGCCACCGCTACCGGTGTTGGCCAGATAGGTGCTGAACAGATTCAGACCGCCAACCACCGCCAGACTGCCCCCCACGGCGGTGTACCCGGCAATCCCCAGCAGGTCCACCTTGGGCAGGTAGCTGGAGCCCACCACCCGCACATCAGCGTCGGACTGGTCCACCGCCGCCCGCAGTTTCTCCAGGCCGGGGGCGACGGCGATCGCCCGCTCCACGGTCTCCGCCAGGGTGAGGGCCCGGGCAGGCGCCTCACTGGAGGCACCCGTCGTGGCGGGTCGCAGATCCCGGGCAGGCAGCGCCATCGCAGCCACAGGGCTCAGCCCACCCAGCAGCAGTCCAAGTCCCAGGGCTATCCCGACACGGTCGCAGCGGCGGACAACGGACAGGGACCGAGGGGGCATGGCGTCAATGGGGAAGTCAAGCGGTAATTTCCGGGTGGAAATTCCTTCCCAGAGATAATAGTCCCAGCCACCGGGTCTGACTGTGGAACTTGCCAACCGGCTGTACCGCCTCTGGTACGCGACACCCATGCTGGCCGTCACCGGGCTGAGCATTCACTGGAGCACCCTGCCGACGGTGCCGGTCGTGGTGCGCGGCTCCTCGCTGCTGTCCGTTCCCTTCGAGCGCCAGGGCTTCTACAGCCGCACGGCCGGGACGGTGGCCTCGGTGCGAGTGAAGGTGGGCGATCGCGTCCGGCGCAATCAGCTGCTGGCCACCCTCGACCAGACCCTCCAGGGCAGTGGCCCCGGCCAACCCCTCGATCCCCAGACCCTGATCGCCCAGCAGCGGGCCATCGATACGCAGATTGCCGCCATCCGCACCCGCATCCGCGAACTGAACACCACCAATCAGCCGGTCAGGAAGCAGATGGAGGCTCTCGACGATCTGCGCCGGGAGGATGTGGTCGCCCGCTACAGCCCCCTCTGGGTGGGCGCCCAGGACCTCTACCTGCGCAACCGGGCCGATATCAGCACCCTGGAGGGCCAGATTGCCCAGCTGCAGGCCACCCGGGCCGGGCTGCAGGGCAGCCGCCAGTCCCTGAAGGTCTACAGTCCGGTGGCCGGAGAGATCCTGGATCTGAGCATCAGCCCGGGTAAGCCGGTCGCCCCTGGCGAACGCCTCGGCAGCATCAGCGATCGCGCTGATCGGGATCTGAACCGGGCCCTGGTTTTTCTGACGGCCCAGAACGCCAGCCTGCTGCGGCCGGGTCAGGAAATGGAAATCGAACCGCAGTTTCTGAGTGGCGATAGCTTCGGCAGTGGCACCGGCGATCGCTTCGGCGGCATCGTCGCCCGGGTGGAGCGCCTGTCACCCACCACCCTGACCGCAGAGGATCTGAGCGCCCTGGTCGGCTCCGCGGATCTGGCGGCCAGCCTGCTCACCCAGGCTCGTCAGGAAGCCTACGGCAACGACCTGGAGCAGCTGAGCGGCAAGCTCACCACCCCGGTGGTGATGGCCGAGGTGCGGCTGGAGGCAGCCGACACCCCCAGCGGCCTGCGCTGGAGCCGGGGCACCGGTCCAGCCTTCCGGCTGGCCGAGGGCAGCATCGGCACCGCCAGTGCCGAGGTGGAGCGCCGTTCGGTGTTCAGCTACCTGCGTCCGTTCCTCAACTGGCTGACCGGATTCACCGCCCCCCATGACTGATTCCCGCACGCTACGCCGCCTGCTGCGCCCCTGGCTGCAGCCCTGGCCCTGGATTTCCCTGGGTCTGCTCTGGTTGGCCAATCGCACCGAACCGCCCCGCTTCTGGTTCTGGCTGGCTCTGCTCGGGCT
>CAWUMD010000042.1:0-13190 GCA_963923365.1 uncultured bacterium | reverse complement strand
TCGCCGTCTGGGCCCCCGGCCCCGGCAGCAGCTGATAGCCCCGCTCGGTGCGGTGGGGCTGCCAGTCGCCGCTCTCCAGGCGCCGCAGCCAGTCACTCCAGGCAGCAAATAGCGCCTGCCACTGGACATCACTCAGCTGGTCGCTGGGCTGGTCGGGGGACAGGCCAGCCGCCACAACCAGGACCTCGCTCAGGCGGGTACCCAGGCCCCGGTAACTGCTGCGCAGCTGACGGGCGATCGCCCCGGGAATCAGCGCCACCCGCTCCTGCCAGCGCTCGTAGGGCTCCGCCGGGTCCGGGGTGGCCTCCGTCAGCCCCGGCGGTGGCACGTAGCGTCCGCCGGTCTGGATCGGCCGCACCGAGGACTGCTGACTGCCCACCTGATGGGCGGCGGTGACAATCGTGCCCTCGGCGTCCACCAGCAGCAGGTTGCTGTGCTTGCCCATCACCTCCAGGTAGAGGTGCCAGCGGGCCGGCTCACCGGGGCGGAGGGCGAACTGCAGGTCCAGCGATCGCTCCCAGGGCTGGGTGAAGGCGATCGCCCCCAGGGCCAGACCCTTGAGCTGGTGCAGCAGTTGCTGGCTGAAGGCGAAGGTATCGGGGTCCCGGGGTGGGGCCTCACCCAGGTGCAGACGAGCCGCCTCCGGATGCCAGGAGATCGTCAGCCAGCGGCGACCCTCGAAGGTGCGCAAGCCCAGAGCAAGGGTGTGGCGATCGCACTGGTAAACCGTCTCCACCCGGGCGGGCAGCAGAGTCTGGCGCAGTTCGCCGCAGACGGCCACCAGAGTGGTGTAATCGACCGGTTGCATGGCTGGGGTCCCGCAGTGCAGATCCCAGAATCGCAGGAAAATGGAACCCAGTATTCGGACTGAAGAATGGCGCAAGGACGACTGATCGTCTTCACAGGCCCCAGCGGCGTGGGCAAGGGCACCCTGCTGCAACTGCTGCTGCAGCGTCACCCGGACCTGCATCTGTCGATTTCCGCCACCACCCGCGCCCCGCGCCAGGGCGAACAGGACGGCGTCCACTACTACTTCCTCAGCCGCGACCGGTTCGAGGAGTGGGTCGCCCAGGGCGAGTTCCTGGAGTGGGCCGAGTTCGCCGGAAACTGCTACGGCACCCCCCGCCGCCCCCTGGTCGAGCAGGTGGAGCAGGGCCGCACCGCGATTCTGGAAATCGAGCTGGAGGGCGCCCGTCAGGTACGTCGCACCTATCCCGAGGCCCGGCAGATCTTCGTGCTGCCCCCCTCGGTCGAGGAACTGGAGCGGCGCATTCGCGACCGGGGTACCGACAGCGAGGAGGCGATCGCCAAGCGACTCAGTCGGGCCCGGGAGGAAATCGCCGCCGCCGGGGAATTCGACGTGCGCATCGTCAACGATGATCTCGATCAGGCCCTGACGGAACTGGAAGCCGCCTGCTTCGCCCCCGCCTGAGGCCATCCCAAAACCGAAGAGCCGCCCCCGACGCTGAGAAATCGGGAGCGGCTCTTCAATTATCCGAATCTGCGATCGCCCTTAGAGGGGGTGGAACAGCAGGTCGGGGAAGAAGCGGTTGAATTCAATCAGGATGCCAGCGGTGATGGTCAGCCAGATGGCGGTCACGACCGGCGCCGTAGAAAGAAAGGTCTTCATGGAGAGCCTCCGAGGGATTAGCGGGGGGAAACGGTGATTTCGTTGTCCTTGGCGAGCAGCTTGCCGGAGGTGAACTCGCCGAAGGCTGCCAGCGGCCAGGCAGCCGCACCCAGAGAAGACTTGATAGCCAGGGGGATGTCGAGGACGACTTCCTTGATGTTCGCGTCCTTCTCGCCGCGGATGGCGATCAGGTAGGAACGACCGGCCCAACCGATATAACCGGCGATGTACAGGAACAGCAGACCGGGGATGATGAAGTCACCGGCATGATCCAGGCGACCATCCACCACCAGGTGGGGCAGCCCATCGGTGCCACAGAGAGCCTCGGAGTAGCGCTCGAAGCGAGCCTTGGCCTGCTCGGTGGATGCCTGCTTGGCACGCTGCACAAAGCGGGCGTTCTCGCTGCAGGGGGTCAGACCAGCCACGTCCGCAGATGCATGGGGGGCGAAGCCGAACCACAGGCAGACTGCGAGGACAAGGGCAAACAATCGACGCATGGAATTGTTTCCTTTTATTACGGGGTACGAGAATCGGTGAAGATTCAGGTCGCCGGTCAGCCCCGGCATCGCAGAACCCAATGGGCGAAAGCGTTCCGGGCTGTATCGACCGTTGCGTCTGAAGGCCGGATACATCCAGGGGTTTCGACCGGACTGATCGATTCCGTTGGGACGGACCCGCTCAATAGCCACCCATAATGGGCGCTATATACCCAGACAAACTTATCAGCACTGATGGCGACCGTCCTTGCTCTTGAAACAAGTTGTGACGAAACCGCAGTGGCGGTGGTACGCGATCGCCAGGTGCTGAGCAGCGTCGTCAGTTCCCAGATCGACACCCACCGCCAGTGGGGCGGCGTGGTACCCGAGGTAGCCTCGCGCCTGCACCTGGAGGTGATCAACCTGCTGATCGATCAAGCCCTGGAGGCCTCGGGTCTCGACTGGAGCGGCATCGACGGCATCGGCGTCACCGTCGCTCCCGGGTTGGTGGGGGCCCTGCTGGTGGGGGTGAGCGCAGCCAAGACCCTGGCCCTGATCCATGGCAAGCCGCTGATCGGCGTGCACCATCTGGAGGGGCACATCTACGCCGCCTACCTGGACTGCCCGGACCTGCAACCACCCCTGCTGTCCCTGCTGGTCTCGGGGGGCCACACCAGCCTGATCCGCGTCGACGGCTGCGGCCGGTACCGCCTGCTGGGCCAGACCCGGGACGATGCCGCCGGGGAAGCCTTCGATAAGGTGGCGCGCCTGCTGGGGCTCGGCTACCCCGGTGGTCCGGTGATCGACCGTCTGGCGAGCGAGGGAAATCCCAAGGCGTTCGCTCTGCCGGAGGGCCGCATCTCCCTGCCCGGCGGAGGCTTCCACCCCTACGATTGCAGCTTCAGTGGCCTGAAAACAGCCATGCTGCGGCTGACGGACCAGCTCAAGGCCACGGGCGACCCGCTGCCCCTGGCGGACCTGGCCGCCAGCTTCCAGAGCACCGTGGCCCGGGCCCTGACAAAGCGGGCGATCGCCTGCGCCGAGGACGAAGGACTCGACACGATTACCGTCGGCGGCGGGGTGGCCGCCAACCAGGGTCTGCGTGCGACCCTGACGGCAGCCGCCTACCCGCGCGGGCTGCGGGTGCTGTTCCCGCCGCTGGCGCTGTGCACCGACAACGCCGCCATGATCGCCTGCGCCGCCGCCGACCACCTCAACCGGGGCGAGACCTCACCCCTGGATCTGGGCGTCCATTCGCGCCTGCCCCTGGAGGCGGTACCCCAGCTCTACAGTCCGCAGCCAGTGCCGGTGTGAGCACCTCCTCGCCTATCACGAATTATTGTTAAGCTGACGGAAGTGATTGGATCCTCTACCATGGCGGCTCCCGACACCCCCTCCACAACCGACAGCAACGCTGCCATGACCGAACCGACCGTCAGCAAGGAAGAGCTCAACTCCTGGAAGGTCGGCTTCACGCCCCAGGCCGAAATCTGGAACGGTCGCCTGGCGATGCTGGGTCTGACCCTGGGTCTGGTCTCCGTCGTCGTCACCAACCTGCTGCGCTAGGCCTCAGACCCGGCCCCGCAGCATCTGGGCCATCTCATTCGGTCGGGGTGAGTGCTCTAGGGCAGTCTCCTCGTTGATTTTTCCAGCTTCGTAGAGGCGGTAGAGCGACTGGTTCATGGTCACCATGCCGTCGAAGCCACACTTCGGCATCAGCCCCTCGATCTCGTCCAGTTCACCGCGGATGATGTAGTCCTTGACCGCATCCGTGTTGATCAGGATGTCGTGGTAGGCCACCCGCTTGCGGTCGAGGGTGCGGCATAGCCCCTGGGCGATCACCGCCACCAGCGACTCGGCAATCGACACCCGCATCGGCGGCTGCTCATTCGGTTCGTAGAGGTTGAGCAGCCGCTCAATCGTCTTCACCGCACTGTTGGTGTGCAGGGTGCCCATCACCAGGTGACCGGTCTGGGCCGCCTTCAGGGCCGTGTTCACGGTTTCCTTGTCGCGCATTTCTCCCACCAGGATGATGTCCGGGTCCTCCCGCAGAGCAGCCTTGAGGGCGTTCTCGAACCGGAGGGTGTGCATCCCCACCTCCCGGTGGCGAATCAGCGACTGACGGCTGGTGTGTACAAACTCGATCGGGTCCTCGATGGTGATGATGTGGCGGGGCAGGTTGCTGTTGATGAAGTCCACCATCGCCGCCATCGTCGTTGACTTACCCGAGCCGGTGGGCCCGGTGACCAGAATCAGCCCCTTGTGGGTATGGCAGAGGTCGCGGAACACCTGGGGTAGGTTGAGCTGTTCGAGGGTGAGGATCTGCATCGGGATCAGCCGTAGGACCATGGCCGGTCCGCGCAGACTGCCGAAGATGTTCACCCGCACCCGGGCGAAGGGATACTGGGTGGCCCCGTCGAAATCAAGGTGTTCCTGGAAGCGGCGGATCTCATCGTCCGTCAGGATCTCCCGCAGCCAGGCCATAAACGTGGTGGCATCGGTCACCGGATGGCGGGTGGGCAGCATCTCGCCGCGATCCCGGTACCGGGGCACCTCACCCACCCCCAGGTGGACATCGGAGAAGCCCTTGTCGAAGGCGTCGCGCACCAGTTGCTCCAGCCTGGGTTGCCCCGGTCCCGGATCCTGGGGTGGGGTGTACCAGGCGGTAGCAGCCGGAGCCGCGGGCGCAGCCGCCAGGGGGGTACCAGGAACGTCGACCATGGGAAACTCCGCAGGCGATCGCTCCTCAGAGTGCCCGCACCGACCCCGGGGGCTGCCTAGAATCGCAGGCAATTGCCGTCACCCCAGCCCATGACCTGCCGTGCCTGCGGCTCCTCGCGCACTGTCTACGACCGCACCCTGGCGGGTCGGGAGGTCTGCCTCGACTGCGGAGCGGCCCAGGGTAGCCGCCCTCCCCGTCGCAGATCCCGGACCACCCGCCCCCGATCGCTGCGACCGCTGCTCGGGCTGGTGGGCGTCGGCGCCGCCCTGCTGGCCTGGGTCAGCCCCCTGCCCTTCAGCCTGCGTCCCGGCGATCGCCTGCTCCAGCGCAACACCCCACCGGATCCGAACGATCCCCTGATCGTGGCCTTAGCCCATCAACCCCTGGCCCGGGTCCTGATGGACGCGGGGGTGCAGATCGTGGTCGGCCGCGGCCTGCCGCCCGGATCCCGCCACTGTCGCTACGCCTGCTGGCTCCCCCAGACCGGCACCCTCTACCTCAATCGCCTCACCAACCGGGGCGATGCCGCCAGTCTGCGCCACGAAGCCACCCATGTAGCCCAGAGCTGCCGCAACTGGGGCCTGCGCACCGAAGCCGTCCCCCTGGGCCTGCCCCTGACCGGAGCAGACCGGCGGCGTTTTCAGGCCGTTGCCGACTTCTACCGCCGCAAGGGCGATCGCGACGTTACCACCGAGCTGGAGGCCTATCACGTCCAGTTCCGCACCAGCACGGCCACCACCATTGCCCTGGTCCGACGGGAGTGCGATCGCCTGCCCTACCTGAACGCCAGCGTCCTGGCCCGCAACCTGATCCAGAACCTGAGTCGAACGGCAATCCGCAGCCTCATACTCCCCGCTACCACTCCTAAAAAACAGTAATGACGACAGCGTTCACCGAGCAGTTTCACCCATCCAGAAATACAAACCACCACGCCAAACTCCCAGACCGAAACCAAAAAAACCCAGTCCCTGCAGTCACTCTCAGCCAGATCGAGTAGTTTTACCTAGCAGAATTAGGGCCTCCTGCGCACAAATACTTATTCGCCTGAAAAATAGTTTTAACTTTTGTAAATTCATCACTTTGATCCCCGAGACGCCGCCTAGCATGGCTCTACTCACCCAGTCCTGTTGGAGCCAGCCATGACCGGAGCCGCCCTCCCGACGACGACCGTCAGCAGCCGCAATCAGCTGCGCAGCTTCCTCACCTGGGTCTTTGCTCTGTCGGTCCTCTCTCTGATCGTCGGCTTCCCGCTGGTCATCCTCGGCGTCACCATTGCTTCCCTGGCGATCGTGGTGCTGCACGCCATCCTGCCGGTGAGTTCGGTGCTGGTCGTCAGCGGTGGCATTCTCGGGGCCCTGGTGGCCGGGATCTTCGGCACGGCGGCACTGCTGACCGCCCGTGGCGTCCATCCCCAGGACGTCAGCTGGCTGACCTGGCTCAACGGCAACAGCGAAATCAAGGTTGACCGTAACTACGCCGCCTGTCCCCTCACCTGCGATATGAAGTAGTTTTCCTTTCACCCTCAGCGTTCCTGAGCGGCGGGTTCCGATGGCGGAGCCCGCCGCGTTCGTGAGTAGGATGATTACGATTCTGGCGATCGCCCTCCATGACTGACGCTCCCTTCCGCATCTGCATCACCCTCGGCACCCGGCCCGAAGCGATCAAGATGGCTCCGGTGATTGAGGCCTTCCGGCGATCGCCCCGCTTCGAGACCCAGGTGGTGCTCACCGGGCAGCACCGGGAGATGGTCGCCCAGGTGATGCAGCTATTCGGGCTGCAGGCCGACCGGGATCTCGACATCATGCAGCAGCGCCAGACGCTGACGGACATCACCTGCCGCAGCCTGGAGGGCCTGGAGGGCCTGTTCCGGGAATTTCAGCCCCAGCTGGTCCTGGTGCAGGGTGACACCACCACGGCTTTCGCCGCCGCCCTGGCCGCCTTCTACCAACAGATTCCGGTGGGCCACGTGGAAGCGGGGCTGCGCACCGACAACATCTACAACCCCTTCCCCGAGGAAGCCAATCGGCGGCTGATCTCCCAGATCAGTCAGCTGCACTTCGCGCCCACCGACCTCTCGGTCGACAATCTGCGGGCCTCCGGGGTACTCGGCGGCGTGCACCGCACCGGCAACACGGTAATCGACGCCCTGCTGACCATGGCGGCCCGCCAACCCGCCTGCAACGTACCGGGGCTCGAGTGGGATCGCTACCGCACCATCCTGGCCACCGTGCACCGGCGCGAGAACTGGGGCGAGCCGCTGCAGGACATCGCCAGCGGCTTCCTGAAGGTGCTTGACGCCTTCCCGGATACGGCCCTGCTGCTGCCCCTGCACCGCAACCCGACAGTGCGCGAGCCGCTGCAGGCCCGCCTCGGGGATCACCCCCGGGTCTTTCTGACCGAACCCCTGGACTACAGCGATCTGGTGGGGGCCATCCAGCGCAGCCACCTGCTGCTCACCG
Source organism: uncultured bacterium (assembly GCA_963923365.1). GTDB lineage: Bacteria > Cyanobacteriota > Cyanobacteriia > Synechococcales > Synechococcaceae > CAWUMD01. Next base: position 5,903 of record CAWUMD010000042.1, on the reverse strand, counting down.
ACAGCGGCGGTCTGCAGGAGGAAGCCCCCAGCCTGGGCAAGCCAGTGCTGGTGCTGCGGGAGACCACCGAGCGTCCCGAGGCTGTCACGGCCGGAACCGCCAAGCTGGTGGGCACCGATCCCGAGGCCATCTACCGCGAAGCAGCCACTCTGCTCTCGAACGAAACGGCCTACACCGCCATGGCCAACGCCATCAACCCCTTCGGGGACGGCAAGGCCTCGGAGCGAATCGTGGCGATCGCCGACGCGTACCTGAGCCAGGACTGACGCGGCTGCCCTACTTGCGTCGCTGTTTCTCCCAGTCGCTGTCCTTGGGCAGATCGATGAATACCCGCTGGCCGGTGGCCAGCCCCGTGAGGATCTGCGTACGGTTACCAAGGCTGACCCCGAGGGTCACCGGCCGGAACTCCGGCTTGCCCTTAAGGTCAGGCACCAGCACCCCCGGCTTGCCCTGACGACTGACAATCGCCACCGTCGGTACTGTCAGGGCCGAGGGTAGACGCTGCCCCTGGAACACCAGATCGACATTCATCCCGGACTTGAGGGTCCCCAGGCCATCCAGCAGCCGCAGCCGCACCTGGAAGGAGGTGACGTTCTGCTCCTTCACCGCCTCCGGGGCAACGCGCACCACCTGCGCCTGGTAGCGACGGTCGGGATAGGCATCCGCCTGGACCAGGGCCACCTGCCCGATCCGGATACGACCGATGTCCACCTCGGGGACGTTCGCCAACACCTGCAGCCCCTGGGCGATCGCCACAATCGACGTGGAGGTGGCACTGCTGGTGGTGGACGCCGTGGTGGTCGGGGTCACGAACGCCCCCGGATCGGCAAACCGCTGGGTGATGATCCCCGAGAAGGGCGCCCGGATCTCGGTGTCGGTCAGCTGCACCCGGGCGGTGCGCAGACGGCTGCGGGCCTCCTCCACCCGAGCCCGGGCACTCTCAATGGCTGCCTGGGCCTGATTTGCCTCGGTCTGCGCCAGGTCCAGATCCTGGCGGGAAACCGCTCCCTGACCCTGGAGCAGCTGCTGACGGGCCAGCTTCTGGCGGGCCAGGGCCAGCCGGGCCAGAGCATCCTGCACCCCATCCTCGGCCTGCCGCACCAGGGCTTCCTCATCCGCCGTCTCGATCTCGCGGGCGTCCATGCGGGCCAGGACCTGACCCTGGACGACGCGATCGCCCTGCTCCACCAGCACCTCCCTGAGGCGACCAGCCACTTTGGGGCTGAGGTTGACGGTGCGCTCGGGAACAATCTTGCCGCTGGCGCTGATTTCCACCTGCAGGGTTTCCTGGCGCACGGGCTGTGTCAGTTCATCCAGCTTCTTGGCCTGGACCTGGGCCTGCCGCGATCGCCAGGCCCAGGTCCCCCCGGCACCCAGGGCAGCGGCGATCAGCACAGCCGGGATCCAGATACGCGGCGATCGCAGGTCCATGGGCAAACGGTACTTCATCAGCCTGGGCAACCGTGACGGAAAACTGAGAAAATCTTAACGACCCGGTCACGGCCGCTGCGGCCCCCGGTCGGCGCCCAGCGCGCCCAGACTCATTCGCGGACAGTTCCTCCCATGCTCAGAGCCGGTATTGTCGGTCTGCCCAACGTCGGCAAATCGACGCTCTTTAATGCCCTGGTGGAAAACGCCAAGGCCCAGGCCGCCAACTTCCCCTTCTGCACGATCGAGCCCAACGTCGGAGTGGTGGCGGTGCCGGATGCCCGGCTGGATGAACTGGCCCGCATCCACGAGTCGAAGCAGATCGTCCCCACCCGGATCGAGTTCGTCGACATCGCCGGTCTGGTGAAGGGTGCCAGCCAGGGTGAGGGTCTGGGCAACCAGTTCCTGGCCAACATCCGGCAGGTGGATGCGATCGTGCAGGTGGTGCGCTGCTTCGAGAACGACGACATCATCCACGTCTCCGGCGGCATCGGCCCGGTGCGCGACATCGAGACGATCAATCTGGAGCTGTCCCTGTCGGATCTGGCCCAGGTGGAGCGGCGGATCGAGCGGATTCGCAAGCAGGCCCGCACCAGCAAGGATGCTGCCGCCGAACTGGTGGTGCTCGAGAAGGTCGCCGCCGAACTGAACGAGGGCAGGTCCGCCCGGCAGGTAGCCCTGACCGAGGAGGAGGAGGTCTTCATCCAGCCCCTGGAACTGCTCACCCGCAAGCCGATCATCTACGCCGCCAACGTCAGTGAGGATGACCTGGCCACGGGCAATGCCTTCGTGGAAGAGGTGCGCAGCATCGCGGCCCAGGAGAACGCCCAGGTGGTGGTGATCTCGGCCCAGGTGGAAGCGGAACTGGTGGAACTGCCCCCCGAAGACCGGGCGGACTTCCTGGCCGGGCTGGGCGTCGAGGAAGGCGGTCTGCAGTCGCTGATCCGCGCCACCTACACCCTGCTGGGGCTGCGCACCTACTTCACCGCAGGACCGCAGGAAGCGCGGGCCTGGACGATCGTCGCCGGTATGACGGCGCCTCAGGCTGCAGGGGTGATCCACACCGACTTCGAGCGCGGCTTCATCCGGGCGGAGACCACCAGCTTCGAGGATCTGGTGGCGGCGGGTTCCCCCAGCGCGGCCAAGGAAGCCGGGAAGGTGCGCAGTGAAGGCAAGGAGTACATCGTCCAGGAGGGCGATGTGATGCTGTTCCGGTTCAACGTCTAGGGTCCGCGCCGCACCGACCACCGGGGGATTCCAGCCATTCCCCCGGTGGGTCCGAGGACATCGGCCAGGTAGGCATCCCTAGCGGTGGTTGCGATCAGGGCCCTTTGCCGACAACCCCTGCATCAGCAGAGCAATCAGTATCACCGCCAGCAGTAGAGCGATCGCCAGTACCCCCACCCCTGGCGGTCCCTGCTCCAGGGCCCAGCCCCCCAGGGGTGGACCGAGCAGATAACCGATGCCCCAGCACTGGGAATTGAGAGCGAGGTAGGTGGCACGTTTGTCAGCGGGGGCGATCGCCGCGACGTAGGCGGAACTGCCGGGCAGGTAGAGCACGGTGGCCAGGGCCCAGATCAGCATCGGCACCAGCGCCGCCACCGTCGGCAGCAACACCAGGGCCCCGAGACCGACTCCCCAGAGCAGCGCCGACATCAGCAGTCCCCGCGGTAGCCCCCAGCGGTTGAGCAGGGAGACGGCCAGGGGCTGCAGCAGCACCGTCAGCACCAGTGAGATCACAAAATCGGCGCTGATCTCGAGCATCGGGCGATCGGTGAACCGCCGCCAGTAGAGGGGCAGCGTCGTCTGCTGCAGTGCCAGGAACATCGTCAGCAGGACGTTGGCGGGCAGAAAGCGCCATAGCCGTGGTTCAGCCCGCAGGCAGGCCCGCATCGACACCACCGGCGGCCGGGGGCTCGTCCCGGTGACAGCAGCCGGGCGGGGCAGTCCCCGCAACAGCAGCAGCCAGAGCACCAGAAACGACACCGCATCCACCCAGAACAGCAGGCGGTAGGCTCCCCGCTGGGCCAACAGGCCCGCCAGGGCGATGCCGATCCCCAGCCCGAGGTTGTCGGCAAATCGGTTCAGGGCAAAGGCCTCAGCCCGCTCAGCCGGGGTCGTCAGGTCGGCGATCAGGGTCTCGGCAGCCGGCCAGTACAGTCCGATGGCCGCCCCCAGCAGCAGATTCGCCCCCAGAAAACCGGGGAAGTCGCGGGCCAGGGCCAGTAGCGCCGTGGCGATCGCCGCCAGCATCACCGCCCGCAGCAGCGTCCAGCGCCGCCCGCGCCGGGGCTGATCGCTCCAGCGGCCACTCAGCCATCGGGCCGGAGCCCCGGCCAGCGACCCCAGGCCCAAACCGATCCCCACCTGCAGGGGCGATAGGCCCACCTCCTGGGCAAAGAACACCGGTGCAGCAATGAAGGTGCAACCGCTGCCCACCTGGGACAGCAGCCGGCCCAGGGCCAGCAGTCCCAGCGGGCCCCGGAGCCAGTGCCCCGGCGATGGCCAACAGAGGATTCGCATTCAGGTTCTTGTCAGGGCTCAGAGGCTGCTGTCATGATCCCTGACAGCAGGACGAATCCCATGACAGACCTACGCCGCAGGCTGGCCCTGGTGCTGGGCACGCTGGCGATCGCTGCCTCCCCGGCCCAGGCTGCCGAACAGATTGAACTGCGTCTGGGCAACGTTCAGGCCATCATTTCCGTAGCCCAACTGCGCCAGTACAGCCGCACCGGCCGGGCTGAAGGCGATCTGGCCGCCTACCTGAACCTGCTGGCCCCCCCAGCCCGCCAGGCCATCCAGAACGGCCTGACGCGACCGATCAATGTGGATGGGGCAATGCTGGGGCGACTGCTGCAGACCCCCCTGGCCAGCGAACTGCTGCTGCGTCTGGGGAGCTTTCTGCGCACCACCACCGGAGATAACGGATCCGCGGCACTTCGCCAGACCCTGACCGGCCTGCTGGCATCCCAGCAACCCCTCACCCCACTGGAGCTGATTGAGCAGTTCCCCTCACCCCGACTCACCATTGACCTCACCCAGGGCATCGCCCTGGCCCGGGAAGTGGCGCGGCTGTTCCCGGAGCGGGAGCGCCTGTTCGCGGATCTGCGCCAGGTCCTGGCCCGCCGCCCGGATCCCCCAACCGGGACCGTGCCGATTGCAGTCCCCGTCGAGAGCGGCCGCGAGGATCGCAGCTACCCCGTCAAGGTGCAGGAGCTGGACTGGGTCGATCCGACCCGGCGGCGTCCCGTACCCACCACCCTCTACCTGCCCCAGGGACGGGCCTTCCCGCCGGTGGTGCTGCTCTCCCATGGGCTGGGCGAGGATCGTCTCAGCTTCGGCTACCTGGGCCGGTTCCTGGCCAGTCAGGGCTTTCTGGTCGCTATCCCCGAGCACGTCGGCAGCAACGCCACCGTCAGCCGCAGTCTGTTCAACGGCGAAGTCCGGGATCAGTCCGCTGAGGAACTGCTGGACCGCCCCCGGGACCTGACCTTCGTCCTCGATCAGATGGGCGCCGATCCCCAGCTCCGCAGCGCCGCCAACCTGAATCGGGTAGCCGTGATCGGTCACTCCTACGGCGGCTACACCGGGCTGGCCCTGGCCGGAGCCCGCCTCAACCGTCCCCGCCTGGAAAGCTTCTGCCCCACCCCCCCCCGCCGCACCAGCTCCCTCAACCTGGCAGCGGCATTTCAGTGCAGAGCCCTCGACCTGGATCCCCAGCAGCAACTGACCGCAGACCCGCGCATCCGGGCAGTGATCGCCCTCAATCCTCCCCTCAGCCACTGGTTCGGACCCGAGGGGCTGGCGACGGTTCGGCTGCCCGTGCTGGTGCTGGGCAGCAGCAACGACATCTTTGTCCCGGTGGCCGACGAGCAGATCGAACCCTTCCAGTGGCTGGGCAGCCCCCGGAAGTACCTGGCCCTGCTGGAAAACGGCACCCACTTCTCGGTGATGGATGCCGGGGCGCCGGGCAGCCAGATGCAGCTCCCCTCGGACATGGTCGGTCCGGACCCGGCGATCGCCCACCATTACGTGGAACAGCTCAGCCTCGTCTTCCTGCGCCGCTACCTGAACGAGGAGCGCATCGACACCCCGGATCTGGATACCGACTTTGGTCGGCGCCTCAGCCAGACCGCGATGCCCCTCTACCTGCTCGACCGCTGGCCGGAGCAGCTACCCATCCCCAGCGCTCAATAGCGGATGCGGGGATCAATCAGGGCATTGAGGGCATCCACCGCCACGCTGGCCAATACCACCAGCAGGGCAAAGAAGACCACGATGCCCTGGACGGTGCTGTAGTCCCGCAGGCTGATTGCCTCGAACAGCCGGTTGGCCAGCCCCGGCCAGGCGTAGGTGGTCTCGATCAGCAGCGCCCCGCCCAGCAGGGCCGCCAGGGTCAGGCCCAGCACGGTCACCAGCGGAATCAGGGCATTGCGGAGCGCATGGTTGAACAGAATCCGCCGCTCGGGGATGCC
>CAWUMD010000041.1:0-13574 GCA_963923365.1 uncultured bacterium | reverse complement strand
CGGAACCGTAGGTGGAGGCGATCGCCAGGGTGCTGACACCGATGGGGCGGTTGCTGTTGGCAGCCAGGATCAGTCCGACACCGTGGACATCCTTGAGGCTCTGGGACTTGGCCGGAGTGATGGCGGCTTCAGTGGTCATGGGGGAATCCTGGTCGGCGGGCTGGGGCGCTGCAGCCGCAACGGGCTCCGGCGCGGGGGTAGTTTCGGGGGCTTCGGGCTCGGCTGCGACAGCAGCTTCGCTCGTTGCCGGGGTGCTCTCCACCACGGGGGTGGCAGCGGCCGGGGCAGGGGTGGCACCGGCGCGGGTCCGCTGGCGGCGGGCCGTGCTGCGGTTGGTACTACGACTGCTTGTCATGGATTCTATCCTCCCGGCGGCAACCGGACCGTTCAGGAAAGCGGATGGCTGCCATCAGCGCACCTTTTCCGCTGTCGGGTCGGGTTTCAACCGATTAATCTACCATCGCGAGGGTTTCGCCCCCAGCTTTTGGGGGAGTGGGGATCAGGCCTGGGCGGCGGCGATGAACAGGGCCTGACGCCCCGCGGCCGCCCGGCGGCGATCGCAGCGGATGTGCAGCACCTGTACTCCCGCTGCGGGCAGGTGACGGAGGGCCGCCTGCAGATCATCAAGCGATTCCGGGGACTGGTATCGGACCCCGTAACTGCTGAGCAGTTGCGGCCAGTCGACGTGCTGGGGGGTCCCGAAGCATTCCTCGAACGGGACATCGTCGCACTGGCGTACCGGCAGCAGTTCGAAGATGCCGCCGCCGCCGTTATCGATCAGCAGGACCGTCAGGCTGCCCCGGAAGCGGTGGGCCAGCAGCAGAGCGTTGGTGTCGTGCAGGAAAGCCAGATCGCCGGTGATCAGCAGGCTGGGGCGATCGCCCCAGGCCATGCCCATCGCCGTTGAGGTGATGCCATCGATGCCGTTCGCACCCCGGTTGAAGTACCAGTCGTAGTGCCGCTGGCTGGGCTGCCAGAACCACTCGGTATCCCGGATCGGAGTGCTGTTAGAGACGAAGATGGGCGTCCCGACGGGCAACCAGTCTGCCAGGGGGCGATACAGATTCGGTTCTGCCAGGGCTGCTTCCAGGTTGTGGCTGATCAGGCTCTGGGCCCGCTGCTCCGCCGCTTCCCAGAGATCCTCCCAGTCTGGATCAGGGCTGGCCGCAGGGCCAGGTACTAGGTCTGTCACCGCGACGGAGAGCCGCTGGGGCTGGCCCTGGAGTGGGTCCCAGTCCTCGCTGCCGGGGGCGACGATCCAGCGGGGACAGTCCCACTCACTCAAGCACTGGCGCAACTGCTTGCTGGTGGGCAGCTCCCCGATCTGCACCACGACCTCCGGCGCTAACCCCGCGGCCTGGGCAGGCGATCGCAGAATCAGGTCGTAGCCGCAGATCAGCCACGGCTCATGGCCCAGCCGGTGGCGCAGCGGGTTAAGCGCATCTGCCAGGATCGGCCATCCATAGTGCCGGGCCAGTTCCCGGACCGCCATGGTGAACGCCTCCGGGTCAGAGGGCTGCGTCAGACCGACGACGATCAGGCCCCGGGGTTGCTGGGACCAGATCGGCGGTGCGACCAGGGATGCCCGGGGCTGCTGGGATGGAGCCACCCGGCAGAACGTTTCGGGCAGGCTGAAGTCGCTCAGCTCAGCCTCGGGATGGGGCGCGAGGGGTTCCCGCAGCGGCTGATTGAGGTGCACTGGACCGGGCTGGGGATACTGGGACCGCTCCCAGGCCCGGACCACGGACTGGCGCAGGCTGGCCAGCAGGGACAGGCTGGCGTCGGGATGGGGCAGTTCCGCCTGCCAGCTGGGATAAGTGCCGAACAGCTTCAGCTGATCGATGGTCTGACCGGCGTGGCAGTGACGCAGTTCCGCCGGACGATCCGCCGTGATCACAATCAGCGGCACCCCGCTTTCCCGGGCTTCGATCACCGCTGGGTAGAAGTTGGCTCCGGCGGTGCCTGAGGTGCAGACCAGCAGCACCGGCCTGTGACGGCGTCGGGCATGACCCAGGGCAAAGAAGGCGGCCGATCGCTCATCCAGCAGTGTGAGGGTTTCCAGTTGGGGGTGCTGCACCAGGGCGATCGCCAGCGGGGCGGAGCGGGACCCGGGACAGATGACCGCCAGCTCCAGCCCCAGCTGCACCAGTGTCTCGACCAGGACCGAGCTCCAGACAGTATTGGTGTTGCGAAGGTCGAGGGACATGGTTGGCGGGCAGTCAGCGCTCACCATTGTCGGGGCTCATCGGGATTTATCGTGTTCAGAGACTGTCGTACCACTGCCATGACCGCACCGGATCCCGTCCCCACAACCGCCTGGCAACGCTTCTGGCAGTCCCAGGGCGACAATCTGCGGACCCTTGGCATCGCTCTGGTGCTGGCCTTTCTGATCCGCAGCTTCATTGCCGAACCGCGCTTCATTCCCTCGGATTCGATGCTGCCGACCCTGCGGGTGGGCGATCGCCTCGTGGTCGAGAAGCTGTCCTACCACTTGCACGCCCCCCAGCGAGGCGACATCGTGGTCTTTCAGCCGCCGGAGATTCTGCGCCAGTACGGCTACGGTCCGGACCAGGCCTTCATCAAGCGGGTGATCGGTCTGCCCGGCCAGACCCTGGCGGTTCATGACGGTCAGGTGCTGGTGGACGGTGAGCCGCTGCAGGAGCCCTACATCGCCCAGGCCCCGGCCTACGAACTGCTGCCGGTGCAGGTTCCGCCGGACAGTCTGTTCGTCATGGGCGATAACCGCAACAACAGCAATGACAGTCATGTCTGGGGTTTTCTGCCGGAGGCCAATGTCATCGGTCGGGCCTGGATTCGCTTCTGGCCCCTGGGCAGCCTCGGAGCCCCGGATCGGGGCTGAGGGCCGCATCAACGGGCTGATGCGTCAGGTCAACTGACGGGGTAGCGCCAGGGCTGGCGTGGCACCGTGCTCCTCGGTTCCCGGCGCAGCCGAGGCCAGGGAGCGCAGGAAACGACCGATGGGCTCGCTGTAGAGCGGCATGGTTTTGGCAATGCCGGCGTGGCCGTAGTGGGCCCCTTCGCTCACGACCACGGCTCTGGCCCGGTCGCCCAGCCGGGTCAGCAGCTGTCCCGGATAGCCCAGTTCCGGCGGGACCATATCATCCCCTGCCATCTCCACGATCAGCACCCGTGCACGCAGCCGCTGCAGCTGGTCGATCAGGTTGTAGTGCTCATTGACCCGCAGCTGGTAGATCCAGTCGTTGGCATCCAGTTCCCGGGCCAGTTTGTTCACCAGATGGGGCAGGTAGGTGCGGCTGCGATCGCGGGTCGGAGCGACATCCCAGAGATGCCCGTTTCCGAAGACGAAGACCCAGAAGGCCATCAGGGCGATGGGGAAGTTGCGGGGCTGCTCGCGGTAGTTCCCGTCGTTCCAGGTGGGGTCTGACAGCAGGGGCTCGGTTCCGAGGAAGTCCTGCATGCCCCGGCGCCCGACCAGGGGGTAGGGGGTGGCGCTGATCGGTACGATGCCGTCCATGAACTCCGGATAGCTCACCGCCCACTGCCAGCAGAGGCGACCGCCGTAGGAGGGACCCATTACCGCCAGCAGATGCCCGATCTGCAGATGCTCGGTCAGCAGTCGGTAGTGGGCCTGGACGACATCGGCATGGGTGTATCGGGGAAAGGCCATGCGCAGACCGTCACTGGGCTTGCTGGAGCCTCCCGCCCCGAGGTGGTCGGGGGCAATCACGTAGTAACGGCTGATGTCGAGAGGTTGGCCGGGGCCGAACATCCGCTCGGCCCACCAGGCTTCGGTGAAGCGCCGCCAGAAGCCGGCGGTGCCATGGCAGAGCAGCACGGCATTGGTAATCCGTCCCTGGGGATCCCGCCGGGGGGTCCCCCAGGTGGCGTAGTTGACGTGGAGTTCCGGCAGCTGGGTTCCGTCCTCGAAGCGGAAGTCCGTCAGACGGCAACGGGTTTCCCGGGCGATCGCCGCGTAGTCCGGAGAGAGGGGGATGGGCATGACGAACGACCGATACAGGAAAGATCACGGGCTTTGCTTGTTTATCCACTCTCGCGGTTTGCCGCCGCAAGGGTGAGGTGATCCAGCCAACAGGGTTCCACCGGAGCAGGTCAGCAGGTACCGGATAATGAAGGGGTCGTCATCCGCGGACACCATGGACGCCACCCTCGGCCTGCTCCTGGGCACGGTAGCCCAGACTCTGAACATCTACTTCGTGCTGCTGCTGATCCGCGTGCTGCTCAGCTGGTTCCCCAACGTGGACTGGTCCAATCAGCCCTTCGCCCTGGTCAGTCAGCTCACCGACCCCTACCTGAATCTGTTCCGTCAGTTCATCCCGCCGCTGGGGGGCATCGACTTCTCGGCCATCCTGGCTTTCTTCCTGCTCCAGGCGGTGACCGGTGCGGTCGGCAGTGTGGCGGCCAGCGTGCAGATGAGCGCCGCCAGCAGCCTCTACTGACGCTCGGGCCGATCCCGAATCAGAAAGCCACGCCTGAGTTCCTGACCCTGGGCATCGAGAGCCACCGTCAGGTAGGGCGGCGCTGAGGCAGCCTGGTTCACCGCTGTTTCCAGGCTGGGGGCGACTATCAGCTCGGGCTCGGCGTCCCGCGGCAACCGCAGGGGTGAGAGCCAGAGCGATCGCGGCAGGATGGCCCAGGCGTGGGTACCTGTCGGGCGGGGAGCCTGCTGCCTCTGGCTGAGGGGCAACCACCAACCGCGCCAGCAGTGGTCCGAGGCCAGGTCCTGCTCCTGAGGAAACGCGACGCCCGGCGGCAGGAACAGCCAACCCCGGGAAAGCAGCCGTCGCTGCCAGTCGCGACCCTGCAGGGGCGGATGGGTCGCTGCCAGCCAGTGTGCGAAGGCCGGTCCCTCGCTCAGGGGCAGCTGGCGGACAAGCATCCGCTCCAGTTTGCGGGCCAGCCGATCCTTGCGGTCGGGGCCAATCCAGGCGCACTCCCCATCTACGCCCCAGAGAAAGAATTTCACCGCCAGCTCCCAGTGCTCCAGCTGACCGGTGTGGCGGTCTTCGATCAGAAAGTCCAGCTCCCCCAGGGAACGACCGGCTTCGTGCAGCTGGATCTGACGATCAATCACCCGAAAGCGTTCGGTCTGGCCCAGACCCCAGTCGAGCAGGGCTTCGGCCCGGATACCCAGCTTGTAGAGGCGGGGTCGGTCGGCGATCGCCGCCGCCAGTTCCGCTGCCACGGTAGATTCGCCGCGGAGGGCCCAGGCCTGACGCAACCCCGCGGCTGCCTGCCGCAGCCGCGGATCACCAACATCGGGCCAGCGCCCCGGCTGCAGCAGCGAGGGGCTGTTCAGCAGCCAGAGAACATCCGCCAGACTGCGGGGCAGCATTCAGCGTCTGTAGAACGGACGTTTCACCACCGTGGCCGGACAGCGCCGCCCCCGCACCATGACCTCCACCGGCTGGCCGACCACCGCCAGGGCGGTGGGCAGGTAGGCCAGGGCGATCGCCTTCTCCAGGCTGGGAGCCCAACTGCCGCTGGTGATCTCGCCGACCTCGGTATCACCCACATAGACCGGGTAGCCGTGGCGGGCGATGTGGCGGCCTTCCATCTCCAGCCCCACCAGGCGCCGGGTGACCCCTGTCTGCCGTTGCTGTTCCAGGGCTTCCCGTCCGATGAAATCCGTGGTTTTGGTTGCCGGAGCCAGCCAACCCAGATCCGCCTCCAGCGGCGTGGTCTGCTCGTCGATGTCCTGGCCGTAGAGGGCCATGGCCGCCTCCAGACGCAGGGTATCCCGGGCCCCCAGTCCGCAGGGGACCACATCCGCCTCCAGCAACTGTCGCCAGAGTCGCAGCCCGCTGCCGGTGGGCAGCATGATCTCGACTCCGTCCTCACCGGTGTAGCCGGTGCGGGCGATGAAGGCCAGTTCTGCGGCACAGAGACCGACGGTGTGACCGAAACGGGGCAGGTCGTTCAGTTCGAAGTTGACAATCGGCTGCAGCGTGGCCAGAGCCTTCGGACCCTGGACGGCAATCAGCAGCAGATCCCGGCTGTAGTCGCGCAGCGATATCCCGGCGGGCAGATGCTGCTTCAGCCAGGCCTCGTCCTTGGCGGTGGTGGCGGCATTGACGATTACAATCACCTGCTCCTGGCCTTCCACAACCCCCTGGGCATAGATGATCAGATCGTCGATGATCCCCCCGTCGGGCCTGAGCAGCACCGTGTACTGGGCCTGCCCCGGCTGCAGGGCGGCGAGATCCGAGGGAACCAGCGCATCCAGGGCGGCCAGCACCCCCTGACCACGCAGCTGGAACTTGCCCATGTGGGAGATATCGAACATCCCCACCCCCTGACGGACCGCGTCGTGCTCCTGCTTCAGGCCTGCAAACTGCACCGGCATTTCCCAGCCGGCGAAGTCGACCATACGCCCCCCCGATGCCTGGATCTGGTCGAAGAGAGGCGTCCGTTTCAGCTCAGCACTCACAGGGGTGTCTCGTCGGATTGGGAGGCTAGTCGCAGTTAAGCGTATCGCGGGTGGCTCGACCGGTCATCGGATTGATGCCACTCGCAACTTTGCAGAGCAGTTCCTGGGCGTCCTCGCGCATCAGTACATCGGTGAAGTCCGCCCCGACAATGGAAGCCCCACCGAACAGGGTGGCAAAGGCGTAGGCTCCCTCCAGCCGGGCCCCATCCAGGTTGGCATTGGTCATCCGGGCGGAGTCGAGGATAGCCCCCCGCAGATCCGCGTTGGCCAGGTTGGTGCTCTCCAGGTTGGCGCCGAAGAAGCTGACACCGATCAGCGTTGCATCCCGGAAATCAGCTTCGCGGATGTTGGACTTGGTGAAGCTGGCATCACTCAGGTCCCGACCCGAGAAATCCTGGCCAATCAGGATTTCCTTGTTGAAGTCGAGGGCGATCGCCGGGGCGGGCACCAGCAGAAACAGGCCCAGCAGCAGGGCCAGACAGGTACGCAGAATCATCACGTCAGGTCGTCAGAAACAGCCAATTGAGGACGGCCTCAGCCGAACCCCTTGCCCCGGTTGATGGCGGGCAGGGTGAGGCAGGCCTCCAGCTTGCGCCGCAGTTCGGCCGTGTCCAGGTCCTGGCCGATCAGCACCAGCTGGTTGCGGCGGGGGCCCTTCCAGTCGCTGTCATCAAGGCTGAAGCGTTTGCCGCTGAGGTGGAAGATATGGCGCTTCTCGCTCTCGGCGAACCAGAGAATTCCCTTGGCCCGGAAGACACTGGCGGGCAGCTGTTCGTCGAGGAAATGCTGGAGCTTGCGGATGGCAAAGGGCTTATCGCTCTGGAAGGAGAGAGAGGTGAAACCATCGATCGCTAGGTGATCGGAATGGCCATGGTCGTGGGCGTGATCATGCTCGCAGTGGCCATGGTCGTGATCGCAGTGGCTGTGATCGTGGCCGTCATGATCGTGATCAGCCTGCGCCCCATGGTCATGGTGATCATGGGTGCAGTGACCGTGATCATGGTCGCAGTCGCTGTGGTCCTGCTCCTCATAGTACTGCTGGGAATCGAACAGACCGACACTGAGGATCAGCGGCAGCGGCACCTGGGCGTTGGTGGTGCGCAGGATGCGGGCCCCTTCCTTGACTTCGCGGATTTTCGCCTCCAGCTCCTGCAGGCGGGTTTCACCCACGAGATCGCACTTATTGAGCAGGGTGATGTCGCCGTAGAGCAGCTGGTTGTAGGCCGCCTGGCTGTTGAACAGATCCAGGCTGTAGTTCTCCGCGTCGACGACGGTGACGATCGAATCGAGCCGGGTCAGATCCCGCAGCTCCGAGCCCAGGAAGGTCAGGGCCACCGGCAGGGGGTCCGCCAGCCCGGTGGTTTCCACCACCAGATAGTCGACCTTCTCCTCCCGCTCCAGCACCCGGTAGACGGCATCGAGCAGATCACTGTTGATCGTGCAGCAGATGCAGCCGTTGCTGAGTTCGACCATGTCCTCGCCGGTCTGAACAATCAGCTCGTTGTCGATGCCGATTTCACCGAACTCATTTACCAGGACAGCGGTTTTGACCCCCTGCTGATTGGTGAGGATGTGATTGAGCAGGGTGGTCTTTCCACTGCCCAGAAAGCCGGTGATGATCGTGACGGGCAACCCCACCTTGGGGGCATCCATCGCCGGAGTGGCGGCAGGGGGGACGGCGGTCATGGGCGTCTTGAATGAAGGCTGGTGACGTTTCCATTATGGGCAGGGCCCGGCCCACTCCCGCTGTCGACGAGGCCCCCGTGCTACATCCAGACCGTGGCCTGGGCCGATTCCCGGGGTTGCGCCAGGGGGTGATCCGGTCCCAGCAGATTGGCGGTAATCGTGGTGCAGAAACGGTTCATCGGCAGATCGAAGACGCGATTGCTCATCGGTTCCTCGATGAAGTGTCCCAGACGCTCGGCGACGATGAACAGGGTCATGAACAGCAGCCCGACGAGGATATTCAGCGGGTCGTGCCCGGCGGAATCCAGACGGTTGTAGACGGAGACCGCGAAGAACCAGGTCAGCATCCGAATGAACAGATCGTAGTGCACCGGAATCGGCTGGTTGCGGACCCGCTCCAGACCTCCCTGGGCATGGGTGAGGGTGCTGAGGGTCGACATCAGCAGCACCCGGGTGTTGCTGTCGATGTGTCCGGCAACTGCCAGTTGCTTCACATCCAGGGCCTGGCGTTCCAGCAGCTGCAGGCTGCTGCAGGGTGACGGGTCTTCGGGTGTGGTGAGTTCCGGAAGGAGGGTCGACGGTGCCGTACCCCGCAGCTCCGAGACCAGCTGCCAGACGTGACGGACCTGACGACGGCGGATGCGATCCAGAATCTGGTCCATTTCGGAGGAACCATCGTCAACGGCGAGCATGCACTGATGAAAGGCACGGCAGTTGTTGATGATGCTGCCCCAGAGGGTACGGGCTTCCCACCAGCGACTGTAGGCATTGCTGTTTCGGAACCCGATGAAGATGGAGGCACCGATCCCGAGGATGGACAGCACACCGTTGGAGATGTTTTCCTGAATCGGGTCCGGAACCGGAATCATCAGGGCGGCGATCACCAGAATCGCCAGCAGGTCCGGTTTCAGCTCCCGCAGCACGACGCGCAACACCCGCAGGGGGCCGTTGCGACCGATACAACGAATCATCCCAGTCCCTCGGAACTCTCAGGCCAGGACTCAGTATCTCAGCCTGGGAGCGTCCCCGCAGCCGGGTATTCTCGGAAAGTCCACGGCTCCCGGGAGATACGGTTATGAGTTCAGTCGAGACGCTTCAGCGATCGCCCGCCGCTGTCCTGGAGGAACTCCTGGCGGGTCACCAGCGATTCCTGAGCGGCCAGTCCCAACACATCGACAATTCCCTGGAGCGTCTGCGGGAAGTAGCCCAGAAGCAGACTCCGTTCGCGGGGATCCTCGGGTGTGCCGACTCCCGGGTACCGGTTGAGCTGCTGTTCGATATCGGCTTCGGCGACCTGTTCGTGGTCCGTAATGCTGGAAATACTCCCTTCACGGCCGCCATCGGGTCGCTGGAGTATGCGGTTGAGCATCTGGGGGTGCCCCTGATTCTGGTGCTGGGCCACAAGCGCTGTGGAGCGGTGCAGGCCGCTCTGAACCCCGACATTGCCCTCACCCCGAGCCTGGAGCAGCTGATCGGCCGGCTGCGGCTGGACCTGTGGCGTCGCGCGGAACTGCCGGACCTGGCGGAGGCCTGCCGCCAGAACACCATCCACGCTGCGCACACACTGGCAGCCTCGAGTGTGCTGATCACCGACCGCATCCGCAGTGGTTCCCTGGCGGTGGTGGCGGCGTTCTTCGACCTCGATACCGGGGAGATCGAGGTTCTGGAAACGGTGAAGGCCTGATTGGACTGGATAGTGGGGGCAATGGTGCCGGAGAATAATCCGACAAGCGGATTTTCCTGAGCCCATGCCCCTGCAGCTGTACAATACCCTGGCGCGCCAGAAGCAGACCTTCGAGCCCCTCGAGCCCGGCCGGGTGAAGATGTACTGCTGCGGGGTGACGGTTTACGACTACTGTCACCTCGGCCATGCCCGCAGCTACATCGTCTGGGACGTGCTGCGTCGCTACCTGCTCTGGCTGGGCTACCAGGTCCGCTACGTCCAGAACTTCACCGACATCGACGACAAGATCCTGCGTCGGGCCCGGGAGGAGGACTCGACCATGGAGGCGGTCTCGGGACGCTACACCGAAGCCTATTTCGAGGACATGGCCCGGTTGAACATCCTCGAAGCGGATGAGTATCCCCGCGCCACCCATACCCTCGATGGTATCCAGCGGCTGATTCATGAGCTGGAGCAGAAGGGTAACGCCTATGCCGCTGGGGGAGATGTCTACTTCGCGGTACGCAGTTTTGCCGGTTACGGCAAGCTCTCCGGTCGACGACTGGATGACCTCCAGGCCGGGGCCAGTGGCCGGGTCGAGAATGGAGAGGTGCTGAAGCGGGACCCCTTCGACTTCGCACTCTGGAAGGCGGCCAAGGAAGGCGAGCCTGCCTGGGACTCTCCCTGGGGACCGGGGCGCCCCGGCTGGCACATCGAATGTTCGGCGATGGTGCGCGACAGCTTCGGCGATGGCATCGACATCCACATGGGCGGCTCGGATCTGGTCTTCCCGCACCATGAGAACGAGATCGCCCAGTCCGAGGCCGCCAGTGGCCATAGTCTGGCAACCTACTGGCTGCACAACGGCATGGTCAACGTCGGCGGCGAGAAGATGTCCAAGTCCCTGGGCAACTTCACCACCATCCGGCAGCTGCTGGACGAGGGGCACGTCGACCCGATGGTGATGCGCCTGTTTGTGCTCACCGCCCAGTACCGCAAGCCGATCGACTTCACCGATGAGGCGATCGCCGCGGCCACCGCCGGTTGGGAGACTCTCTGCGACGGTCTGCGCTTCGGCCCCCAGTTCGGTGAGCAACTCGGCTGGGCGGATCAGGTGGCCCTGGATGAGGAGGCGATCGCCCGCTTCAATCAGGCCATGGACGACGACCTCAACACCCCTGGCGCGCTGGCGGTGCTGTTCGAGCTGGCCAAGGAACTGCGCCGCCAGGGCAACCTACTGCGCCACCAGGGCGCCATCGAGGGGGACGCCTCCCGGCTGCAGCGCCACTGGCAGACCCTGACGAAACTGGCGGCGGTACTGGGGCTGGAACTGCGGGAAGCGGAATCCACCCCGATGACCGAGGGCCTGAGCGAGGCGGCGATCGCCACCCAGGTGGAGGCCCGGGCCCTGGCCAAGGCCGAACGCAACTGGGCCGAGGCGGATCGTATCCGTGAAGCGCTGGCTGCCCAGGGAATCACTCTGATCGATCAGAAAGGTGGCGCCACCACCTGGATTCGGGACTGAACGGGGTCGGGGGCGGATCGGAAGAGATCCGGCGCGATCACCTCGGATTCCCTCAATCCTCCCTAGGCTAGGGCGCGGAACTGGCGGTATCCCCGATGCCTCCTGAGGAGCAGCCCGGCCATCTCCAGGGACTGACCGACCGACAAGCCACCCAGCGTCTGCAGGAATTTGGGCCCAACGAACTACCGGGCCAGCAGCGGCGATCGCTGATCTCCCTCACCGGCGAGATTGTGCGCGAACCCATCTTCCTGCTGCTTCTGGCCTGCGGCGGGATCTACTTCGCCCTGGGGGATCTGCAGGAGGCCTGGATTCTGATGGCCTTCGTGCTGTTCATCACGGCCATCGAACTGGTCCAGGACTGGCGGACCGAACGGTCGCTCGAGGCCCTGCGGGATCTGGCCAGCCCCCGGGCCCTGGTGATCCGTGAGGGGCAACGGCGACGCATCACCGGACGGGAGGTGGTCCCGGGCGATCTGATTGTGCTCGCGGAGGGCGATCGCGTTGCCGCCGATGCTGTGCTCATCTGGTCGACCCACCTGGGGGTGGATGAGTCACTGCTGAGCGGCGAATCGGTGGCGGTCCGCAAACGGCTGCGAACAGGTGAGGCCCCGACCATCCCCCAGCCCGGGACCGACGCAGCCGCGGCGTGGGTCTACGCGGGCAGCCTGATCGTCCAGGGGCAGGCGATCGCTGTGGTGCGGGCCACCGGGGCCGCCACCGCCATGGGCCGCATCGGCCGGGCCCTGGAAACGATCGCCGTTGAGGACACCCATCTGCAGCGGCAGGCCCGGCGCTGGGTAGTACAGCTCACCGGGGTGGCGATCGCCATCTGCCTCGGCGTGGTCCTGCTCTATGGGCTGAAGCGGGGCGACTGGCTGCAGGGACTGCTAGCGGGGCTGGCCCTGGCGATGGGGATTCTGCCCAATGAGATTCCGGTGGTGCTGGCGATCTTCCTGGCCCTGGGGGCCTGGCGCTTCTCGCAGCAGGGGGTGCTGACCCGCCGCCTGCCGGTGGTGGAAACCCTCGGCTCGACGACGGTACTGTGCGTCGACAAGACCGGCACCCTGACCGAGAACCGGATGGCGGTGCAGCAGTTGTGCGGGGTCGAAGGGGGGCAGCCCTGGTGTCATACCCTGGCGCACCACCCGGATGAGACCCTGCCGGAACCGGTGCATGCCCTGGTGGAGTACGGCATTCTGGCCAGCCGTCGGGACCCCTTCGACCCGATGGAGCTGGCCCTCACCGCCCTCGGCCGCAGCTGCCTGAATGGCACCGAACACCTGCACGACAGCTGGCAGCTGGAACGGGAGTACCCCCTCAGCCCGGCACTGCTGGCGATGTCCTGCGTCTGGCGCACCGAGTCCGGTGACCTGGAGATTGCGGCCAAGGGTGCCCCCGAGGCGATCGCCGACCTCTGCCATTTCACCCCCGGGCAATGGCAGCAGCTGCTGCCCCTGGTGGAATCGATGGCAGCCGAGGGGTTACGGGTGCTGGGTGTCGGTCGCGGCCAGCGGCGATGGAGTGCGGCGGATGGCCGTCTGCCCAGTCACCAGCACGAGTTCGAGTTCCAGTTCGTCGGCCTGATCGGGCTGGCCGACCCGCTGCGGCCGGAGGTGCCTGAGGCGATCGCCCGCTGCCGGGCGGCCGGGGTGCGGGTGGTGATGATCACGGGCGACCATCCCGAGACCGCCCGGCGGATTGCGGAGCAGGCGGGGCTGGGGGCCGGTCGGCTGCTCACCGGTCCTGAGCTGGAGCGGATGGATGAGGCCGACCTGGCGCAGTGCATCCGCATGGTGGGTGTGGTGGCCCGGGTGGCTCCGGAGCAGAAGCTGCGGATGGTTCGGGCCCTGCAGCGCAGCGGCGAGGTGGTGGCGATGACCGGCGATGGGGTGAATGATGCTCCCGCTCTGAAGGCGGCCCAGGTGGGCATCGCCATGGGCGAGCGGGGTACCGATGTGGCCCGGGAAGCGGCGGATCTGGTGCTGCTGCGGGATGACTTCACCGCGATGGTGGCCGCCATCGCCCTGGGGCGTCGGGTGTTCGACAACCTGCGCCAGGGGCTGGTCTACACCCTGGCGGTGCACCTGCCCATCGCCGGGCTGACCCTGCTGCCGGTTGCTTTCGGCTGGCCGCTGCTGCTGCAACCGATTCACATCGCCTGCCTGCATCTGCTGATCGACCCGGCCTGCACAGTGGTGTTCGAGGCGGAGCCGGCCCAGCCCGGCAGTATGGAACGCCCACCCCGATCGCCTGTTGCCCCCCTTTTCGAC